>JBOFXO010000344.1:0-19777 GCA_051654185.1 Vibrionaceae bacterium
ACCCCGCCCATCAGCCATGGCTGAGTGTCCACTTGCGTTTGTGCAAATAAGGTTGCCACTTTGTTGATAGGGCCGCCCATGTCAAATGCGGTCATACCACCTAAAATGGTACCAAGCACGATTTTAGAAGCGCCTGCCATCGATGCTAAAAATTCATTCATCGATGCCATGAAAATTTTGATAGGCTCGCCAATTCCCCACAGTACTATGCCTGCTGAGATCAAGGTGCCTCCCAGCGGATAGATAAAATAGGCGCCAAGTGCGGTCATGTTGGGTGGCAGGTAGATTTTTTTTAGCTGATGCACAACACCACCTGCGATAAAACCTGCTACGATGCAGCCTAAAAAGCCGCCGCCCATATCCGCCATGATCCCAGAAGCTATCATCGCCGGAGCAAGCGCTGGCTTATCGCCGATAGAATAGCCGATGTAACCACCTAAAATGATGGGAAACAGCACTAGCCCTTTGATCCCAATAGTGGAAATGCCAGCAAGGATCCCGCCTTCAGGCACAGCCCCTTTACCGGAAATCATCACCGCAAGCGCAAGCAGCACCCCGCCTGCGACAATGAATGGCAGCATGTGCGAGGTGCCAAAAAGTAGGTGTCCTTTAAGGCGTAACAGTGTTTTTTTGACACTGTTATCAGTGGCTTGAGTGCTAGGCATAAAATCTCCGCTTATGGGTGAGTTAATAGGTTTAAAATTTGCTGACTGTTTTGCGTAGCGTGGATCTGCTCAACAAACTTTTCGCTGAATTTGCCAAACAGCTCTTGTAGAACGTAAATGTGATGATCGGCGTCATTGTTAGGCGAAGCTATCATGAAAAAAACTGAAGGTTTTACGCCATCTTCATCGCCATATTCAATGCCTTCGCGCTTCACGCCGACAGCAATGGCGGCATCTATTACCGCGCTACTTTTAGCGTGAGGGTAGGCAATGCCATCCATTGAGGTTACGCTGGTTTGCTCACGTCGCTCAATGTCTGCTAAGAAAGCTTCTTTATTATTGATTTTATTGGCATTAAGTAATAGCTGCGCTAATTCGGCAAACAGTTCTTGCTTGGTTGTTGCTTGCAATTGTGGCTGGATCAATTGCAGGTTGACGAGCTGTGTGATCATGATGGTTTCACTAAAATGAAGGTATTAATAAAAAGTAGCCACTTTAGTCTTGAGTTTAAATAGTAAAAAAAAAGCAAAGACTGCATTTTTGTAACAAAGATTTTTTTGTGTGAGCTTGATCATGCTTAGCGCTGTGCTTTAAAACACGCCAGTAGTAAGATATTTGCGTTTTATCGACGTAATTAAAAATTTCGCTAATAGCAAAAAAGTGTCAGATTTGGCAAAAGGGCTGTTATCAATCAACGCGATATTAAATGTTGAACTATTGAAATGGGCTGCAGTGAGCAAAAGCGGCTTAAAATTTAGCGTGCCGATTTTGCGTTAAATCGATAGCTAAAAAGAAGTAAACAGTATGACGATAGAAAATAATGTAATTTTTGATGATCTGATTTCATCGGTATTAAGTGAGCGCGAACCTTCGCACAATATTTGGTTTGCTGGTGATTTTCACTCTCCACCTAAATTTAGCTACCAAGTCAATTTTCCACGGTTAGAGCTTGTTTTGCAGGGTTCTTACATCAATGAAATTGAAAATAGCGAAAAAAAAATTGTAGAAATTACCGCCATGCCAGGGGATGCGATTTTTATTGCGGCAAACTGCTGGAATAAACCGCACTGGCAGACCCATTGCTCGGTGCTGAGTATGTTGTTTGGTAAGCGTAATCTGGGTTTAAGTTTGGTCAGTAAGCACCAAGGTGAAGACAGCGTTTATGACGTAAAAAAACACAGCATTCAGACGCGCTCAGGCTTTGCGATTGACAATATTCTTGAGGCGCTTAGCGCACTAGCTCGTGAGCCGCAAAAAAAGCCGATGGATGAGCTGTTGCTGCAAGCTTTGCTCCATTATGCCAAAACCATGCTGCTGTCAGGCGCCGCGCAGCCGCAAACTAACGCGCAAAATCTTTATCAAAGTGTGTGTATCTATATTCAAGAAAATTTTCACCGTCCTATCTGCCGTGACAGTATCGCAAGCCGTTTTAATGTATCGGCAAACCATTTATCGCGTTTATTTCGCCAGCAAGGACATGTGACCCTAGTGGATTACATTGCATGGGTGCGGGTTGAGCGGGCTAAATTTATGCTTAAAAAATATAACTTTAAGCTTGCTGAAGTGACCACGCGCTGCGGGTTTAGTGATGTGAACTATTTTTGCCGCGTGTTTAAGCTAAAAACGGGGTGCACGCCTTCTGATTACCGAGCGGCAAGATAGAAGGCCGTGATGTGCTTGCTAACTTTTTGATTGCAGCTGCTTGCGGCAATGTTGCAAAAAAATTTTATCTGGATGAAACAAAACGTCTTCCATTGACAAGGTGATGACATTGCAGTCAGTAAAACGTGTGGCGTGTTCAATGGCAATATCTGAGACGATAAACACTTTGTCAGCCTGAGCGATATCGTGCGGGGTGAGCATATTTTCAATGCCCATCGCCCCTTGAGTTTCAATTTTTATCGAAACTTTAAATTTTTGCGCTGTTTTGCGTAAAAGCTCTGCAGCCATATAAGTGTGGGCTATGCCGGTTGGGCAAGCTGTGACTGCGATAATTCTCATGTGCGCCTCTTTTAGTTTTTTTGGGACAGTATTATGTCAGCCGTCTGATTGAAACGGTGCATTTTGGCAAAATTTAGCAAATCGGGGAGCTGCGAAGGCTTTGCGTTCAAAAGGCGATTGTTGTTACTTTTGAAATAAAAAATGCCTCGCATGAGACATTTTTTATTTTTAAGGTGCTAGGCGTACGCTGCAAATTGTTTGATTTTTTCGCGATAACCCTCAATGCGTTGTGGTGTTAGCATTGAATGCTCCTGATCTGTCACCGAGCCGCCAAGTTGGTTGGCAACTTGCTGTGCGGTTTGCAGCATCAGATTGAAGTTTTGCTCCGCTTCACCGCTGCAAGGTAACATCATGAAGAAGGTGATCCCAGGCGTTGAAAACTGGTGCAGATTTGACACAGGAAAACTGCCAGGATTGAACATATTTGCCGCGCTAAATAGCACTTTTCCTGTACCTGAAAGATCCATGTGGCGGTGGAAAATATCCATTTCACCAAATAACAAGCCAAATTTTTCTAAGCAGCCGACAATGTCTTCACCATTAAACTCGTTGTTTGGCTGAATGGTTTGCACATTTAGCATTAAAATCATCGGGTCAATAGCTTTAGGCGCAGGTTTTTCGCTCGCCGCGCTTGCAGAAGGCTCTGTGTGAGCATCAATGGGTGAAATTTGCTCTTTTTGTAGTAGCTCCTCTTCTAAGGCAAATTTCTCTTCATCGATCTCATCTAGTTGATAAAAATCTTTCATCGCTTTTGTTTGAGGCTTATTTTTTTTACCACTAGCCTCAGGCTGCTTATCTTCAGCAAAAAGAGGGTCGATGTAGGTATTGTCACTCTTAGCGCCAAACAGATCTTCATCATTAGATTCAGGTTGCGCAGCTTTAACTACGCGAACACTGCTTAAGCCATGGTCATCAAAACCATCGCTATTGGTCGTTTTTTTGCTCGGTCTATCACCGAATTTTGCTGGCTGCTCTTTTTTATTAGTCCAGAGGCCATGCAACAGCAGTCCTACTATCGCAACTGCTCCGATAACGATTATAACAAGGCGCAAATCTTGCATTTGTCTATCTCAGCATGTCGAATTTAATCCACGCCAGCAAAACTTCTTTTTCCCTATTTCAGTTTTGTGGCCATGTAACACGCGCTACCTACCACTTGGCTGGCGTGACTAAAATGCCGTTTTCGTAAACTTACGATGGCAACTCATTAATTACTGTACCAAAAAGCAAATAAAAGGTAACTTATATAATGCATTAAATTAATTTCTCTCACTTTTTTTGAATCGACTCGGCAAACCTAGCCACGCATACATTCGTTCGCTTATCCTTTGATGAATAAAACTTAGTGTTTCAATAAGCTATTTAAAGTCACGCTACGACAAGTTCATATTGTTTATTCGAGGATTTATGACACAACCGTCTCATCAAGTCATCAGCTTAAATTCACCTTTTTGCGGTGCGCGTTATTTATTGTATGGTTTTTCACTGCTTTTTGTCCCTGGCGTGCGGCGATTTGTCGTTATGCCGCTGCTGATCAACGCATTGCTGCTTGGAACCTTTATTAGCTTTACCCTAACTCATTTAAACGGCGCGATTGAGTGGGGGCTTGCTTTTTTGCCAAGCTGGCTTGATTGGTTATCCTATCTGCTGTGGCCTTTGTTTGCGGTGATTGTGCTAGGTGGCAGTTTTTTATTTTTTACAACGCTAACGAATTGGATTGCCGCGCCTTTTTATGGCCTTCTTGCTGAGCGCATTGAGGCAAAATTAACCGCTGTCACCTTGCCTGACACAAGGATGTCTGCAGCAATTAAAGATCTGCCGCGAATTTTTAAACGAGAATGGCAAAAGCTTAAATATTACTTGCCTAAAGCGCTTGGCCTTTTGCTTTTTATGTGGATCCCCGTTGTTGGTCAAACAGTTGGGCCTTTATTGTGGGCACTTTTTGGCGCTTGGATGGTCAGTATTCAATATTGCGACTATGCGTTTGATAATCACCGTGTTGATTTTGCTGCCATGCTTGCTACCTTGGGGCGTCATAAGATCGCTTGCTTTACTTTTGGTTTTACGGTGATGCTGCTTTTGCTGCTCCCGATCATCAATTTGTTAGTTATGCCTGCTGCGGTGTGTGGTGCGACGGCGCTTTGGGTCGACCATTATAAAAACTCACACTAAATCAATAGGCTTTGACAATCACTGAGGTCAAAACAGTGCAATGAGGCCGTTTTTTATTGGCTAATAGGCGTGCATGACTCAAGCAAATGGGATCGTGTAAGCGCAGCGCTTAGACTGACAAAAGTAGGGATGGCGTTAAGCGCAGCCATGAATTTGCGCCCCGATGGTAAAAAAGTATAACTTGTTAATATGACGCTATTTTTTAGAGCAATTAAACGCAAGTTTTCAGAAAAGTTAACTATTGTTTATCAAGCAGTATTATTTTCAACTTTTCATAGATGATAAAAGATGCGTATGAAAAAAATTCATCAAGATAACTCGACAACCGTTGGCAATACGCCTTTAGTTCGCTTGCAACGAATAGGCCCGAGCAATATTTTCCTTAAAATTGAAGCGCGTAACCCAAGTTTTAGCGTGAAGTGCCGTGTTGGCGCGAACATGATTTGGGACGCAGAAAAGCGCGGTTTGCTTAAGCCTGGTGTTGAGCTTATTGAGCCGACGAGTGGTAATACCGGCATTGCCCTTGCTTTTGTCGCCGCAGCGCGTGGTTATAAGCTCACCTTGACCATGCCAAGCTCGATGAGTACCGAGCGGCGCAAATTGCTGCAAGCGCTTGGCGCGCAGCTGGTTTTAACGCCGGCAGATAAAGGGATCCTTGGGGCTATCCATAAAGCTGAAGAAATTATCGCAAGTAATCCTAGTGGCTATTTGATGCTGCAGCAGTTTGATAATCCATCAAACCCAGAAATTCACGAGCAAACAACGGGCCCTGAGATCTGGAATGACCTTGAAGGCGATATTGACGTGCTGGTTGCAGGCGTTGGGACCGGTGGCACCATTACCGGCATTAGCCGCTACATTAAGCATACACAAGGCAAAGCCATCACAACCGTTGCGGTAGAGCCTAGTGAATCACCTGTCATTCAGCAAACTTTAGCTGGGCTTCCTCTTACGCCTGGCACACACAAAATTCAGGGGATTGGACCTGGATTTATCCCTAAAAACCTTGATTTGTCGCTTATTGATGAAGTGGTTACGGTCAGCTCTGAAGAAGCGATGCTGATGACGAGAAAGCTTATTCGCAGCGAAGGTATTTTAGGTGGGATCTCATCGGGAGCGGCAGTTGAAGCTGCTTGTCAGCTTGCCGCAAGGCCAGAGTATGCAAATAAAAATATCGTTGTGATCTTGCCAAGTGCGAGCGAGCGTTATTTGAGTACAGCCTTGTTTAGCGATCTTTTTACCATGCTAGAAGCGGTAGAATAAGACGTGTGATAAGATATGCAATGCTTTATGTATCACGAAAAAAGCCATTTGATGGCTTTTTTGTTTGATTTTTATGTCAGCTCAAGTAAAAATCTTTTAAATTGAATTTACTATGCGAAATATCCTTCTTATCATCATAGCATTTTCAGCATCTTGAGAGGCATTTCTAAAAATGCATTCCCTTGATCGCGTATTGTGATCTCGCATATTTTATTGCAGAGCATGCAGTATTGCGGGCAAAATAGTGTAATTTTGTCGCGCTTTTGTTGTTATTAAGCGTCAACATACAGTCATATACAGTTACAGAGGTAATATATGTTTCAAATGCAAGTAGAAATCACCGCAGAAAATGGTTTGCACACACGCCCAGCTGCGCAATTTGTGAAAGAAGCTAAAAATTTTGACGCAAAAATTACTGTTGAATCAAACGGTAAAGAAGCAAGCGCAACAAGTTTGTTTAAGCTGCAAACTCTTGGTCTGACTAAAGGCACAATGGTTACCATTAAAGCTGAAGGCCCACAGGAGAAAGAAGCTGTTGAGTTTTTAGTAAAACTGATGGACGAGCTAGAGTAATATATTGTTTTTATTGATTTTTTAATTAATTAATTAAGGTAAGGCTATGATTTCAGGTATTCTAGCATCTCCTGGTATTGCTTTTGGCAAAGCACTTCTACTCCAAGAAGATGAGATCGTTATTAACAAAAATCCGGTTCATGCGGATCAGCTTGATGCCGAGATAGCACGTTTTTACGATGCCCGCAGTAAATCAAAACAGCAACTTGAAGTCGTTAAAGAAAAAGCGCGGATCACATTTGGTGAAGAGAAAGAGGCTATCTTTGAAGGCCACATCATGTTGCTCGAGGATGAAGAGCTAGAAGAAGAGATCATCGATTTCATCAAAGCGAATAAAGCAAGCGCCGACTATGCAATTCACAGCGTCATCGAAGAGCAGGCTGTGACACTTGAATCACTTAATGATGAATACCTTAAAGAACGCGCAGCAGATATCCGTGATATCGGCTCGCGTTTTGTTAAAAACGCGTTAGGCATTCAAATTATCTCTTTGAGTGCGATCAACGAAGAGGTGATTGTTGTCGCTAAAGATCTCACGCCTTCTGAGACTGCGCAAATCAACCTTGATTACGTATTAGGATTTATTACTGATATCGGTGGCCGTACTTCGCACACTTCCATCATGGCGCGCTCGCTAGAGCTGCCGGCGATTGTGGGTTGTAACGACATCACTAAGCGCGTTAATAACGGCGATATGCTGGTTTTAGATGCCATCAATAACAAAATCGTGGTTAACCCAACCCCTGAGCAGCTTGAAGAATTTAAAGCCATTAGCGCAAGTTTTTTGGCTGAAAAAGAAGAGCTTGCAAAATTAAAAGATCTGCCAGCAATCACTCTTGATGGCCACCGCGTAGAAGTTGTGGGTAACATCGGTACCGTGAAAGATTGCGATGGCGTACACCGTAATGGTGGTGAAGGCGTGGGTTTGTATCGTACCGAGTTCTTGTTTATGGACCGCGATGGGCTGCCTTCAGAAAATGAACAGTATAAGGCGTACAAAGAAGTCGCTGAAGCGATGGGCGATCATGCCGTTATTATCCGTACTATGGATATTGGTGGCGATAAAGATTTGCCATACATGGACTTGCCAAAAGAGATGAACCCATTCTTGGGTTGGCGCGCCGTGCGTATCAGCTTGGATCGTAAAGAAATTTTGCGTCCGCAGCTGCGTGCGATTTTGCGTGCGTCAGCGCACGGTAAGCTGCGCGTGATGTTCCCGATGATCATTTCGGTTGAAGAGATCCGCGAGCTTAAAAAAGCGCTAGAAACTTACAAAGCCGAGCTTCGTAAAGAAGGCGTTGCTTTTGATGAAAAAATTGAAATTGGTGTGATGGTTGAAACGCCAGCGGCTGCAGCAATTGCGCATCACCTTGCCAAAGAAGTTGACTTCTTTAGTATTGGAACCAACGACTTAACTCAATACACTTTAGCTGTTGACCGTGGTAATGAGCTTATTTCGCACCTGTATAACCCACAATCACCGGCTGTTTTAACTGTGATCAAGCAAGTTATCGATGCTTCTCACGCGCATGGAAAGTGGACAGGTATGTGTGGCGAGCTTGCCGGTGACGAACACGCGACTTTACTTTTGCTAGGCATGGGGCTTGATGAATTTAGTATGAGCGCGATTTCTATTCCGCGCATCAAAAAAGTCATTCGTAAAGCTAACTATGCCGAAGTTAAAGCAATGGCTGAACATGCTATTTCTTTACCAACAGCTGCAGAAATTCGCGCTTATGTTGATAAATTTATTGCAGAAAAATTAGCTAACTAAGATACTAAAAAAACTATTTTCTTTTTGTTAGGAGCATCTTTTATGGGCCTGTTTGATAAATTAAAAAAATTGGTGTCAGACGATAGCAGTGCAAGCAATAGCATTGAAATCATCGCGCCACTGTCTGGTGAAATTGTTAACATCGAAGATGTGCCTGATGTTGTTTTTGCTGAAAAAATCGTAGGCGATGGCGTTGCTATCAAGCCAACCGGAAATAAAATGGTTGCACCAGTGAATGGTACAATCGGCAAAATTTTTGAAACAAACCATGCGTTTTCTATCGAGTCAGACGAAGGCATCGAGCTTTTCGTACATTTTGGTATTGATACGGTTGAGCTTAAGGGTGAAGGTTTCACTCGTGTTGCTCAAGAAGGCCAAAAAGTTAAAATCGGCGACACCATTATTGAGTTTGATCTTGCTTTGCTTGAGCAACGCGCAAAGTCTGTATTGACGCCGGTTGTGATCTCAAACATGGACGAAGTTAAAGAGCTGAAGAAAGAAAAAGGCGCTGTAACTTTAGGTGAAACACCGATCATCCGCATTAAAAAGTAACATCAACAAAAAAGACGCCTAGTGCGTCTTTTTTGTTTTTACTTACCATCTTAGTAAACCGCTTTGATCTGTTTTTACTTCATCCTTACAAAGACTTAACCTTCCTTGCTGGTTTAGCTGCGTAGCAGATAGTCGCCTTGCCCTACCCATTTGTAAGTGGTGAGCTCTTCAAGTCCCATCGGGCCTCGTGCGTGTAATTTTTGTGTAGAAACAGCCACTTCTGCCCCAAGGCCAAATTGGCCGCCGTCCGTAAAGCGCGTGGACGCGTTAACGTACACGGCAGCAGAGCCTGCGCCACGAATAAAGGTTTGCGCTGCATTGCGATCATTCGTCAAAATTGCATCAGAATGATTGGCGTTACATGCGCGCATGTGTGCCAGTGCGCCATGCACATCGTCAACCAAATCAACCGCTAGCGTCAGGCTAAGCCACTCTGTCGTAAACTTATCCGTGTCTGCTTGGCGCGCATTAGCCGCGTCGCGCACTAACGGCCACGCTTTTGGCGTAGCAACCAGCGCGACATTGTGTATTTGCAGCTGTGGCAGCAGTTTTTCAAGCAGCGTGCTTGCGACATCTTTGTGGATCAGCAGGGTGTCGAGCGCGTTACAAGCAGAAGGACGCTGCGTTTTTGCATTAATGATCAGCGGGATAGCTTTTTCAAGATCGGCGCTTTTGTCGACAAAAATATGACTGACACCAAAGCCGCCCGTGATCACAGGTATTGTGCTGTTTTCTTTGCACATTTTATGCAGCGCTTCACCGCCGCGTGGGATGATCATATCAATGTAGTTATCAAGGCGTAGCAGCTGTGCAACTAAGCTACGATCGGGGTTTGCGATGAGCTGTATGCAAGTGGGCGCAAGGTTTGCTTTTTCTAGCGCTGCGTGAATAACGGACATTAGCGCTTGATTTGAATGATACATTTCTTTGCCGCCACGCAAAATTGCTGCGTTGCCGGTCTTGAGGCACAGCGCAGCAATATCGATAGTCACATTGGGGCGCGCTTCATAGATCACGCCAATTACGCCAATTGGCTCGCGCCGTTTGCCGAGTGTTAAGCCATTTTCTAGCACGCGCGTGTCAAACTCACTGCCAATCGGATCAGCAAGGGTGACGACATGGCGAATATCTTCGGCCATGGCCTGTAAGCTTTTTTCACTCAGGCGTAGCCTGTCTTGCATGGCAAGATCAAGGTTGGCCGCTTTAGCTGCCGCTAGATCTTGTGCATTGGCGGCTAAAATCGCTGGCGCATGGTTTAACAGCTCATCGGCGATCAGTGTAAGTGCTAAATTTTTTTGCTTGGTTGATGTGTTGGCAAGCTCTGCAGCAGCTATTTTTGCAGCTTGTCCCATTTGCTCTAAGTTCATGATATTCCTTGTTCAATTACGACTAAATCATCGCGGTGCACAACAACTGCGCCGTGGCTGTAGCCAAGTTTTGTGCTGATCTCTTGGCTGTGCAAATTTGCAATCATGTTAAGCTCGGTGCTGGTGTAGCGAGCAAGACCGCGCGCTAATAATTTTCCTTTTGTGTCAACAAGCTGTACAACAAGTCCGCGATCAAATTCGCCAATGACCTGCACCACGCCTTTTGCGAGTAGGCTGCCATGTTGCGCAATCAGCGCGTTGGCGGCGCCTTCGTCAACCACGATTTTCCCATGTGCTGCAGGGCCAGCTAAAATCCAGCATTTGCGGCTTTCAAGGTGGGCGTCACTGGGTAAAAAGTGGGTGCCGATGGACTCACCACCGGCTAGCTTTATGATGACATCGGGAAGATTGCCTGCAGCAATAACAACTTCAATGCCAGCGCGCGTAGCAATTTCTGCTGCTTGCAATTTGGTGACCATGCCGCCTGTGCCAAGCGTCGTGCCGCTGCCGCCTGCGATCTGGTAGAGTTTGTCATCGATATGCGTAATTTTTGAAAGCAGCGTTGCATCGGGATTGCTGCGCGGATCGGCGCTATAAAGTCCTTGCTGATCCGTCAGTAGCAACAATTTATCGGCATTAGCCAAAATGGCGACCAGTGCAGAGAGGTTGTCATTATCGCCCACTTTGATTTCGGCTGTCGCTACAGCGTCATTTTCATTGATGACAGGCACTATATTGTGCTCAAGTAGCGCATTGAGCATGTCACGCGCATTTAAATAGCGCTCGCGATCGTCAAGATCGGCGCGCGTGATCAGCATCTGCCCGATAAAAATGCCGTAAATGGCAAATAGATTTTCCCACTCTTGAATAAGCTTGCTTTGCCCAACTGCGGCAAGCATCTGTTTATTAGCGATAGTGCTCGCAAGCTTTGGATGTTGCAGGTGAGCGCGGCCTGCTGCGATAGCGCCCGAGGTGACAATAACCACCTTGTATCCTTGCGCGATTAATTTTGCGCACTGGCGAACCAGCTCTAGCATTTGCGCGCGCGCAAGCTGCGTGCCGCCTGCAGTTAAAACGCTAGTGCCAATTTTGATCACCAGCGTGGGTGCAATCGTCTGTGACTTTTTCATCATTAAGTCCATATAAATTTTTTTTATTTTTATCAATCTTATTTCAGTTCTACAAGGGCTATTTATACAAAACAGGTATCAGTAGCACTAAAAGAAAAGGCAGCCGCGGCTGCCTGTTGAGGTTTTGTTAGCTCATGCAGGCACGGCTAATTTATCGTTAGTTAAATTTTCGCTAGCCATGAGCGTTAAGCTAAGCTCATCGACGATAAAGCCTGACAGTTTTTTGTAAAAATCATTTAAGGTATCGTTGATGTGAGCAAGGCTTTCTTGATGTTTAGTGTCTGCAACCCACTTGCCAGCGGTGTTAAATTTGCCGTAGTGATAAGCATAGCTAAAGCCGGTTTCTGTGGGCGTAAGTTCAAGCCACCAGCCCCAAAATTCGCGTGTTTCAGGAGATTTTTTGTCATTCACACAGACTGCTAAACAGTCGAAAAAATAGCATTTTGTCGTGCAAAGATCGCGGCGTAAATAAGGGCCTAATTGCGCAAAGCGTGTCAGTAAGCGATTGTGCGATAAAGTCTTCGTAGCTTCAGCCATAGCTAAACTCCTTGTGAGCTTTAAAGCCGCTGCTTTAAAAAAGCAGCGTGCCGTTAAAGTAAAAAAACAGTCCGTGTCGCGACAAGCTTACCCAGTTTTGCCCAGTAAAAGCGAGCAAAGCGGCGTTATGGCATAATAAAATGCGGTTTATTACAAAGTTTCATCGAACCATTCTATTGCGGCAAGCATTAAGCGCTCAAAGCCGTTGTGCAGCGGCGAGCTTGGCAGAGTGCGCGCTTTGCCGCCTTTGCTATAGCGCGCCGCAAGCTCGTTGTCGGCGATTGAGCCTGCGTTATCGTTGCTAAGGCCGAGCGCTAAAATTGGCACAGGCGTGCTGCGGCCTGACAAAAGCCCTTGATTTTTAAGTGAAAGAGCGTAGAGCTGTGCGAGCAGTGATTTTGACGGCTCTTTGCCCATGCGTGAAGCAAGACTATCAAGATGCATGGCGCTGATCTGTTTGAGCAGTTTGGCATTACACAAAATCTCATTCAAGATCCCGCCAATGCAGACGCACGATTTTAATCTGGCTGGCTCTAAAAAAGCGGTACGCACCACCGCGTTTGCGCCAAGGCGCACGCCAAGCATGCCGATGCGCGTTGAGTCCACCCAAGGCAGGGTCGCGGCGTGTTTTAACATTGCTTGGTGTAAGTAGCTGGTGTTTTCAGTTAAACGCCAGTAGGAGCTGCGTCCGATTGAGGGCATGTCTAATGTCAGCATCGCGATATTGGCTTTAGCGAAAAAATCGCAGTACATTTCCACCATATCGGTTTGCAAGTTATCAAAACCTGCTGTGACAATCACGGTGCGATGCGGCTCGTCTTCATTGGGCAGATACAAAAAGCCTTCGAGTTTTTTGCCATCAAGAACCGTTGAGACATTTTTAACAATGATCGGCAGGTGTGAAATAGCTGTTTGAAAAGCGTTGTCAGAGAGTATTGCTGCGTGCTGCGCTAATGAATCGCCTTTTAAGTAAGGGTAGCCTGCGATGCTAAAATAGTGGCTGGCTTGAAGCCAGCTACGCGCAGCCTCCTCAAGAGCCCCTTTTTTAGTCAATGTGTCGGCGTAGCGCTGCTCTAACATGCCCGTTTTGCACCACTCGTAGGTCCAATTTCCGGGCCTGTAACCAATCACTGTATCTAATAAATTATCGTGGCTGCGCGGATTACGTGAAGCTGCGATGCGCGCGAGCGTTTCTTCTACTTCGACCGGATCGATATTTAGCATCGCCCACTGCGGGCGGCGTAAAACGCGATACCAGTGTTTGTCGTGATCGCCATCCAAAGCGCTAGTGGCTAAACTGCCTCCATGAGAGCCAATAATGGTCGATGTCTCTTTAGCATCGATAGCGGGCTTAAATAATTTAATAGAGAGATTTTCAGATTCGCTCATTTTCTTTCCCAATGCGATGGTGCTTTGATAAGTATATGGCGAATAACGAAATATAAAAACAAAAGCCCGCAGAGGGCTTTTGCAAAAATCTTATTGGTTAGCAAGAGGTTTAACAAATTGTACAGCCATGTCCCATGGCTGCTCGATCCAGCAATCTTGCGCAACATCAACGACGTACTCATCAACAAGGTGTTTGCCGGCAGGTTTTGCGCAGACCGTGACAAATTTTCCCTTTGGATAAAGCTCGCGAATAACTTCGGCGGTGCCGCCGGTATCGACAAGATCATCGACAATCAAAAAGCCTGCGCCGTCGCCTTGTGCTTTTTTTATCACGCGCATTTCTCTTTGATGATCATGGTCATAGCTTGAAATACAGACCGTATCGACATGGCGCAGGCCCAGCTCGCGCGCCAAAATAGCAGCAGGCACTAATCCGCCGCGACTCACCGCGATGATCCCTTGCCACTGCGAGGCGGGTAGCAACCGCTGCGCAAGTTGGCGAGTATAGGTTTGCATGCTGTCCCAGGTAATAACTAACTTATTGCTCATGTGCAACTCCTCTGTGGCAAGATTTGCTTGTCCTTACTGCCAAAATAGTGCTGCTAGCTAACGCGTAGCACACAACCACCGCGCGATATATCGTAGTTTATGGCAGTGTTAAGCTCACTAGAAAATTTGCGCTGTATTGTGACTGACTAGCAGCCTTTGGGCAAGAAGCATCTGTACGAGTCGCTAAAAATACTCAAATATAGGCAAAAGCGTCGCTATCTTACGTTAGCATTTAATAAAAACGCGCTAACTTCCTTTAAGAAATTAGCGCATAGATGGGTACCATTTAATTGTTTTGCAGCTGCGGAACAAATAGGGCTTTAGGTTTATTGACTGCGTGGTGCAGTAAAATTGCCATGCAGCTGACCATACTGCCAAGTAAAGCTGCAAGAACTAAAATTAATGCACTTTTAGGTGTCGTGGTCACTTCAATGTCGTCTGCAGCTGCAATCAAAGGCTGCCCTTTTTCTAGCATTCTTATGACTCTTTTGGCGTTCAAATGGTTAGTTGCAACACGCTCTGTGCCAAGCGTTGCCGCATGCAAACCAATTTGCAGCAAACTGAGCTCCGTCTTGGCATTAGCAAGGATCTCTTGCGCGGTAACTTCTGCTGCGCGCTCAAGCTGCGCGACAAACAGCTCTTTTGCCTTAAGAGAGTAGCTTGTGAACTCAAAGCGATTGCCTTTTGCGACATACTGCCAGCTTCCTTGTGCAAACTCGTCCTGCGCCTGCGCCTTAACTAAATTTTGTGCGACGGCTGTGAGCGTGCTGTCTTTTAGGCAAGCTTCATTGGGGCAAAGCTGCATTGCTAACACTGAAAAAGTTTGCGTTTGATAGGGCGCGCTGACTTTATATTTAGGCGGAGTTATGTGTAGGTAGGTAGCTGCTGCGGCAAGAAAAATGGCGATTGTTGTTACAATCCACCATTTTTTCTTCCATAGCACAGAAAAAAGTTCAACTAAATCAATCTCATCATCTGAACCCGATGAAAAATTGGGTGCGCTGGTCATAGCCTATCCTTGTGCTACGTAAAATTGTTATTTTGTAGTGTACAAAATTTGTGTCATCGAGCTCGATCATTTTTGTAAAAACATTTCCCAGATTTTTAAGTTTGCGAAGTATGAGCGCAATTAGGCGCTTTTACTGGCTAACGGTTTTTGATTTAGCCACCGTTTTTCGTGGAAAAAATAGACCACGGTATTGATAGATGGCTCAATCGCTGCAAGAAGCCAGCCGGTAATAAGTTCACCGCTGAGTAAATAGCCGACGCTAAACGCAACGCTAAAATGCACAATGCTAAAAGTCGTGGTTTTTAAATGCAGGTGCTGCGGAAATCTTTTCCAAGCTAAATCGTGAAGATAAAATGCAAAAGTGTTAACCATGGGCTCGATGAGAGCAATAAGACTTGCAATGAGCAGCTCGCCGGTTAGCAAGTAGCTGACAATAAAAGCGATACTAAAGTGAAGCACGGCAAAACTGAGTGTTTTTTTCATGATGGCCCCCTTCTTTGATGAAGAGAGTATCACACGCTATAGATGTAAATGAAAGTAATTCTCATCTTGTTTTTTTTGATAGGAAAAACCTCTCAATTACTAAGGATAAGGGTTTATATTAGCTTGCAATGATAGGAATGCTTTATTGAAAAATCGGCGAGCTAAGGTAAAAACACTAAGCCTTGATGGTCATTAAATGAAAGTGCATCAAGGCTTATCGCTAAATTAAGCTTAGTAAGGTAAAGGGGAAATCTAGCCCTATTCCCACTCGATAGTGGCGGGCGGCTTTCCAGAGATGTCGTACACCACGCGAGAAATACCGCTTACTTCGTTGATAATGCGGTTTGAAACGCGGCCCAAAAAGTCATAGGGCAGATGGGCCCAGTGAGCGGTCATAAAGTCGATGGTTTCAACTGCGCGCAGCGCAATCACCCAGTCATATTTGCGCCCATCGCCCATTACGCCGACAGAGCGCACCGGCAGGAACACGGCGAATGCTTGGCTTACCTGATCATAAAGCCCTGTGCTGCGCAGCTCTTCGATAAAGATGGCATCGGCGCGGCGCAAAATATCGCAGTACTCTTTTTTTACTTCGCCAAGGACGCGCACGCCTAAACCTGGGCCAGGGAAGGGGTGGCGATAGAGCATGTCGTAAGGCAGACCAAGCTTGAGGCCAACGCGGCGCACTTCGTCTTTAAACAGCTCACGCAGTGGCTCAACTAGCCCCATTTTCATCTCTTCGGGCAGCCCGCCCACGTTGTGGTGAGACTTGATAACGTGCGCCTTGCCGGTTTTGCTAGCAGCAGACTCTATTACATCCGGATAAATGGTACCTTGTGCTAACCATTTGGCATTTTTTAGCTTTTTTGCTTCATCATCAAACACTTCAACAAAGACACGCCCGATGATTTTGCGCTTAGCTTCCGGCTCGTCAACTCCTGCTAACGCGGCAAGAAAGCGTGCTTCAGCATCAACTTTGATGATATTAAGGCCAAAATTGTCGCCAAACATTTTCATTACCTGCTCACCTTCGTTTTGGCGCAGTAAGCCGTTGTCAACGAAAACGCAGGTGAGGCGATTGCCGATGGCGCGGTGCACAAGCATAGCCACTACGGAGGAGTCGACACCGCCGGAAAGGCCGAGGATCACTTCATCGTCGCCCACCTGCTCGCGGATCCGCGCGATAGCGTCGTCGATAATGGTCGCCGAAGTCCACAAGCATTGGCAGCCGCAAATGTCTTTAACAAAGCGCTCTAGCATGTGCGTGCCCTGACGGGTGTGGGTTACCTCGGGATGAAACTGCACGCCGTAGAAGCGTTTAGCCTCGTTGGCCATGGCGGCGTGCGGGCAAGTTTGTGTGCTAGCTATAGTGGTAAAGCCTGCCGGAACGGTGGTGACTTTGTCGCCGTGGCTCATCCACACATCAAGCAGCGGGTTGCCGTTGTCTGTAAGCGCATCTTCGATGTTGCGCAAAAGGGCGCTGCATTTGCCAGCTTTGCCCAACACTTCTACCTTGGCATAACCAAATTCACGCTCGCTAGAGGATTGCACCTTACCGCCGAGCTGCTCAGCCATGGTTTGCATGCCGTAGCAAATTCCTAACACCGGCACACCTGCGCTGAACACATACTCGGGTGCACGAGGGCTGCCCGCTTCGGTGACAGATTCAGGGCCACCGGAGAGGATAATGCCGCTTGGCGCAAATTCGCGGATCTGCTCTTGTGTTACATCCCACGCCCACAGTTCGCAGTAAACACCGATTTCACGCACGCGGCGCGCAATTAGCTGGGTATACTGGGATCCAAAATCGAGGATCAAAATTCGGCTTGCATGAATATTCTTAGGCATGTCACTTCTCATTTTGTTTTGCAAAAATGGCGGCGCTGGGCCGCTCTGGACTAATTCGTTAAAAATATTGCAGTTAGTTATGAGTTGCTGCGATAGTTAGGCGTTTCTTTGGTGATGGTGACATCATGCACGTGCGACTCGCGCATGCTCGCAGCGGTGATGCGCACGAACTGCGTTTTAGTGCGCATCTCTTCGATGGTCGCGCTGCCAGTAAGCCCCATCGCCGAGCGCAGCCCGCCCATTTGCTGATGTACGATCTCTTTTAGGTGCCCCTTGTACGGCACGCGCCCTTCAACGCCTTCTGGAACCAGTTTGTCCGCCGCGTTATCCGATTGAAAATAGCGATCAGAGGAGCCTTGCGCCATCGCGCCAAGTGAACCCATGCCGCGATAATTTTTGTAGCTGCGCCCTTGATAAAGCTCAACTTCGCCGGGCGCCTCTTCAGTACCTGCGAGCATTGAACCGACCATCACGCAGCTAGCGCCGGCGGCAATCGCTTTACACAGATCGCCTGAGTAGCGGATACCACCATCGGCAATGACGGGAATGTCATACTGATCGGCAATGCTTACGGCATCACTAATTGCGGTAATTTGCGGTACGCCAACACCAGTTACGATGCGCGTAGTACAGATAGAGCCTGGGCCAATGCCTACTTTAACGGCGTTAACTCCAGCTTCTATTAACGCTTTTGCTCCTTCTGCTGTTGCGACGTTGCCACCGATGATTTGCAGGTTTGGAAATGCCGCGCGTGTTTGTTTGATCCTATCTAGTACGCCTTGCGAGTGACCATGCGATGAGTCGAGCAGCAGCACATCGACCCCAGCTTCAACTAAAGCGGCTATGCGCGCTTCATTACCAGGACCTGCGCCCACCGCCGCGCCGACGCGCAGCCGCCCTTGCGCATCTTTGCATGCATTAGGGTGACGCTGCGCTTTTTGGAAATCTTTAACAGTGATAAGGCCGCATAAACGGTATTTTTCATCCACAACCAGCACTTTTTCTACGCGGTGGCGCTGCATGAGCTGCTGCACATCGGCTTGCGTTGCGCCTGCCATGACGGTGATAAGGCGCGCTTTAGGTGTCATCACATCGGCAACTTGCAAGCTTAGATCGGTGACAAAACGCACGTCACGACCGGTAATTATGCCAACAAGCGCGTGATCTTGTGTCACGACAGGGTAGCCGGCAAAACCATGTTTTTTGGTTAGCGCGATAACTTCAGCGATAGATTGCTCTGGGCGTACCGTGACCGGATTTGTCACAATGCCCGCTTCGTAAATTTTCACCTGCCGCACTTGCTCAGCTTGCTGCTCGATTGACATGTTTTTGTGAATAAAGCCAATGCCGCCTTCTTGCGCGAGCGCGATCGCCATGGTTGATTCAGTCACTGTGTCCATCGCTGCAGAAAGAAGCGGGATATTGAGCGTGATTGATTGAGTAAGGCGTGCGCGCAGATCGGCACTGTTTGGCAAAATGGTAGAGTGAGCAGGTACAAGTAGCACATCGTCGAATGTGAGGGCGTCTTTCATAATTCTAAGCATAGCAATATCTTACCGTCAAAAGATGTTGCGGTGGGATTATAAAGACAACGCAAACGTTTGGCTAGGCTTTTTCTGTGCATTTTCCTCCTTTTACATGCAAAAATAGCAAGTAAAGTCATTGGCAATAAGACGCGGGCTTATTACTATGGGAAGCTGCGGGGGCTTTTATGCAAAATTTTAACGAAAAAAACGTGCTGTCGGTGAGCGCGCTTAACGCCATCACGCGCGAGCTGCTTGAAACGTCGATGGGCGTGGTGTGGCTTAACGGCGAAATATCGAATTTAAGCATGCCAAGCTCAGGCCATTGGTATTTTTCTTTAAAAGATCCAAAGGCGCAGGTGAAATGTGCCATGTTTCGCTCAGCTAATCGGCTGGTTAATGTGCGCCCTGAAAATGGCATGCAGGTGTTAGTGCAGGCGCAGATCTCCTTGTATGAAGCGCGCGGCGAATTTCAGCTTATTGCACACAGCTTGCAGATGGCCGGTGACGGGTTGCTACGCCTGCAATTTGATGAGCTAAAACAAAAGCTTGCGCAAGAAGGACTTTTTGCAAGTGACAAAAAGCGTCCTCTTCCTGAACATCCGCAGCAAGTTGGCGTGATCACTTCTGCAACTGGCGCGGCTTTACAAGATATTTTACAGGTCTTGCGGCGGCGTGATCCCAGTTTAGCGGTAGTCATTTACCCGACGCTTGTGCAGGGCGAGCTTGCGGCGTACTCGATAGCCGCAGCGATTGCTCGGGCAAATGCCCGCCGTGAGTGCGATGTTTTAATTGTAGGGCGAGGCGGTGGCTCGCTTGAGGATCTTGCTTGCTTTAACGATGAGCGGGTAGCGCGTGCGATTGCGTTAAGCGCGCTTCCCGTTGTGAGCGCGGTAGGGCATGAGACAGACATTACCATTGCTGATTTTGTTGCCGATCTGC
>JBOFXO010000345.1:0-2404 GCA_051654185.1 Vibrionaceae bacterium
CCGCTGAGTAAACCGTGCAATTCGGCGCAGGAGCAGGCAATTTTGTCATTTTTTAACGTTGAATTGATAAGTTGGATGTCGAATAACGCGCTGTAAGTCACGATGTTCCTCTAAGGAGCTATCATATTGGTATTTGCTATGCTAACACGTAGCGCCGCCGAGAAAAAACTTAAGGCGCTGCGGCTGTTTTTGTCGGGTTTTGGAAATTTGTGGCGTCGCTCTGTTTAAATGAGGCGAATGTTTGGTTAAACTTGCAGTTTTGCACACCATTTTTTATATTACCTTCATAGTTCAAATCGCTCATAGAGCTCTTGTTTCGTAGAGGCAGACTAACGTTATGACAACGCATGTTGTTGAAATTCGAATTTTGGGAAGGCTAATGCGCGTTAACTGCCCAGAAGGCCAGCAGCAGGTTTTGCTTCATGCCGCGAAAGAATTTGATAAACGATTGCAACAACTATCTGAAAAGACTAAAGTAACGAATATTGAGCAGCTAGTGACGATTGCTGCTTTAAACCTAAGCCATGAATTTTACACTGAACGACAAAAACAGAACGAAAATATCAAGCAAATAGAGTGGCGGTTGTCGCAATTAGAAAGAAATATTTCTCAAGCACTGCTTGATTGCAGTGAGACAAAAGATAAGCAGTACGTCGCTGCACCAGTTTAACCCTAAAGTGCGCGTGATCGGGTTGATGTCCGTGAGCCGATAAGCATAGCAAAGGGTGGGTTGATGATAACTTTTGAGCAAGCTTAGCTAGTACTAAGAAGCCTACGGTTTGACGAGCCTGTCCGCCTTGAACCTGAGGGTTCAAGGACAAAGATCCTAGCGCCACTTTGGGGTTTCCTCATTTAAAATGAATAAGTCATCTAACAGCCCGCGCAGCCGTAGATGGCTTTAATTTTTTCAAACAGCCGTGTGGATCAATCCGTGGATGTGCAAAAAGAAAAAGCGCAGCTGCGCACACTCTTTCGCCAAAAACGCCAGCAGCTTAGCATTGATGAGCAGCAGCAGGCGCAGGCTCTTTTGCTCGCTCGTTTTATCGCAAGCCCTCACGTGCAAGTAGCTTCATGCATTGCGTTATATATTGCGCATAATGGCGAGATCGGCACGCAGGCTTTGATCCAGTATTGCTGGCAACAAGGTAAGCACGTTTATGTGCCGGTGGTGCATCCCTTTGCGTCTGGCGAGCTACTGTTTTTGCGCTACATGCCAGACACTCCTATGCAAAAATGCCGCTGGGGCATTTTGCAGCCAAAGCTTGATGTGCGCGCGGTGCTGCCTGTTTGGCAGCTTGAGCTCATCGGTTTGCCGCTGGTAGCCTTTGATGCGCAAGGAAATCGGCTTGGCATGGGGGGCGGGTTTTATGATCGCACCTTGGCAAGCTTTGCCAACCATTCCCATTTTGCCAAGCCCTATGTGCTTGGGCTTGCGCACGATTGCCAGTTAGCTGCAAGTTTGCCGGTTGAGCCTTGGGATCGGCCGCTGCCAGAAATTCTCACGCCAAGTAAAGATTGGCTTTTTTCTTAAAAATCTTTTTTGCAAAATTAGCCTCTGCTATTAAAAGCGGCAAAACGGCTGCGTCTATCAAAATTATTTATTTAATAAAATCATGCAGTTTAACTGACATTTTTGCTGGGAATTCGCCTTGTACTAAAGCCATGAGCGTTTGAAAAAGCAAATTTTTTTCAAGTGCGTATAATGGCTTGGTTTTTATACAACAAGAGTAATTAAGCGATGACTCAAGATGAAAAGAAAAAAGCCGCCGCATGGGCTGCGCTAAAATATGTGCCTCAAGATAGCATTGTTGGCGTAGGTACCGGCTCAACGGCCAACCATTTTATTGCAGCTCTTAGCAGCATCAAAGGGCAGATCAAAGGCGCAGTTGCAAGCTCGACAGAATCAGCAAAGGCGCTGCAAGCGCTGGGCATTACAGTGTTTGATGCAAACGAAGTCACAGAGCTTGAAATTTATGTTGATGGCGCTGATGAAATTAATCCGCAGCTGCAGATGATCAAAGGCGGCGGTGCAGCCTTAACTCGCGAAAAAATTGTGGCGGCGCTGGCGAAAAGATTCATCTGTATTATCGATGACAGCAAAAAAGTGCCGGTGCTGGGCAAATTTGCCCTGCCTGTTGAAGTTATCCCGATGGCGCGCTCATACGTAGGGCGTGAGCTATTCAAATTGGGCGGCAATCCTTGCTACCGTGAAGATTGTATCACTGACAATGGCAATATTATCATTGACGTGCACGATCTTGAGATCCGCGACCCTAAAGCGCTTGAAACGCAGATCAATGGCATTACAGGCGTGGTCACTGTGGGATTGTTTGCTCATCGCGGCGCCAATATCATTTTAGAAGGCACGCAAAACGGCGTTGTTGAAACGCTGGCTTAAAAAAAG
>JBOFXO010000346.1:0-1242 GCA_051654185.1 Vibrionaceae bacterium
ACCGATGATCAGCACCGGTTTTTGTAATGCGGCCAATTGTGAGGTTTGCTCAATGACTTCAAGAAACGGGTTCGAAATTCCGATGAGCTCTGGTAGTGTCATAGTTGGACCTGCGTTCAAAGTTGGTTAATTTTACCAACAATTGGTGGAATTGATTACGGCTTATGAGTGTTTTTTAAGTTTTTAAATTTTTATAGTTAAAAATCATTCGGTTATGCGCAGATAGTGAATTGGCATGAACCTTGCTGATGAGCGATGGGTAGCCATTCATTTTTACATGAGGAGTGCATCATGAGCGTATTTTCACGTTTAGCCGATATTATTAATGCCAACTTAACAGCTTTACTCGATAAAGCCGAAGATCCACAAAAAATGGTACGGTTGATCATTCAAGAGATGGAAGATGAGTTGGTTAAGGAACGTTCTAATTTAGCACGTTTCTTAGCCAGCCAAAAAGAGCTTGAGCGACAAGTTAACCGCCATCAAGAGGCTGTCAATGCGTGGCAAAATAAAGCGCAACTGGCGCTGAGTAAAGACCGAGAAGATTTAGCAAAAGCTGCGCTGCTTGAGAAGAAAAAGCAGCAAGCATTGAGCAATAGCTTGCAAGCTGAACTGCAAGCGGTGCAAAGCAGCATTGATAAACTCAGCCAAGAAATTGCTCAACTTGAAGCTAAATTAGACGATGCCAGAGCGCGGCAAAAAGCCATGACTATTCGTAGCCAGGCGGCGAGTAGCCGGATCAATGTGCAAAATCAGATGATGCGTAGCAACAGTCAAGGTTTGATGCATAAATTCGATAGAATGGAGCGACGTATTGATGAGTTGCAGGCCCAAGCTGATTTGGGCAGCCAAGATAAAGGGTTGGCGGCACAATTTGCGGAACTTGAAGCCGATGAACAAATTAATCAAGAATTAGCGGCAATGCGTCAGCAATTAAATCAAACCGATCGCTCAGCAAAGTAAGGAGAAAGATCAATGGAAGGGCTACTGAATGTCTTGATGGTGCCGATGGTGGTGTTCATGGTTATGGTGGCCCCCCTTTGGCTTATTCTGCATTATCGTGCGAAAGGTAAAATGGGGGCAGGGTTAGCAGAGAGTGAAAAACAGCAACTGCAAACCCTTCTTGCACGCAGTGAAAATATGCAAGCGAGAGTCAACTCATTAGAAGTTATCCTCGATGCTGAGGTGCCGAATTGGAGAAGTAAACTATGATCTCATCCAATGCCTCTGTTAAGCGACTTT
>JBOFXO010000347.1:0-3923 GCA_051654185.1 Vibrionaceae bacterium
AATATTTAATGACGCAATGCCTGATCAAACCCGTTTTGCATTTAGGGCTGCCCGATAAATTTATCGCTCAAGGCACGCAGCAGCAGCAATACGAGGAGGCGCAGCTCGACAGCGCTGGCATATTGACGCAGATCAGCAACTACTGGCAAAAACTGCAGCGCGCGCTTTGATCAATCGCACACCCATAAATTCAATAAAAAACCAAGGCTCCCAAAGGAGCCTTTTTCATCGTCACTTTGCACGACATGCAAACTTGCTATTTTCACGCAGCTACAACGACTGCAGCCACGGCGCAAGTTGCCACAAGCAGAGCATAGCGATAAATCCAGCCAGTATGTCATCGAGCATGATACCAAGACCACCATCGACATTTTTATCTAACCAGCTGATCGGAAAAGGTTTGAGCATGTCAAAAATGCGAAACAATATAAATCCTGCCAAAATCAAGCGCCAGTCGTCGCTCGGCACAAGCAGCATGGTGATCCAAAAACCGACAAATTCATCCCACACAATACAGCCCGCATCGTGCACCCCCATGTCTTTTGCCGTTTTACCACAGATCGCAACCCCAGCCACAATGCCGATCAGTACTGCGGCGAGTAGCCACGCCACAGATTGAGAGATCAAAAGCAGATAAAAGGGAATTGCTGCAAGCGTGCCAACAGTGCCTGGCATCAACGGCGCAAGGCCGCTGCCAAAACCGGTCGCTAAAAGATGAACAGGATCACTAAGGCGCAGTTTGCCCTTAGCTTCGTCTTTATTTACGTTGAAAATAGCCATTGAGCCCCGCTGTCATTAAAAAATGATCCCAACCATCTAAAGACCAGTTCACCAGCTCATCATGCCAAGTCACACGGATCCCAGCCTGCGCTTCAATTTGCCCAATGCAGGACAATTTCACACCCAGCGCCGCCAATTTTTGTTCAAGCTCTGCTTGAGTCGCGGCTGGAGCAGTAAAACAAAGCTCATACTCCTCACCACTAGTCAGCGCCATTTGAGCAGCATGCTTTGCACATAAGGTGTAGGAAGCAAGCGCTTTTGACAGCGGCAGCTTATCTGCAAACAGGTGCGCGCCAACGCCACTTGCTTTTAAAATGTGCTGCAGATCGGCGCACAAACCATCGGAAATATCAATGCATGCCGAGGCGAGCGGCGCAATTGCGCATCCAACATCAACGCGCGCATTGCGCAAAAAGTGGCTTTGCGCAAGCTGCTGCTCTAGCGCGTTGCGAAGGCCAAAGCCATTTAAAATGACATCAAGCCCCGCTGCGCTGTCGCCTAAATTGCCGGTCACAAAAACAAGATCGCCCTCTTTTGCACCAACACGGCGCATAATTTTATCTTCTTCAACAAAACCTTGCAGGGTGATGGTGAGCGCAAGTGGCCCCTTAGTGGTATCACCGCCAATCAGCGTGATCTGATGCTCATGCGCCAAAGCAAAAAAGTGAGCGCAAAATTTTTCAAGCCAATCAGTATCAATTTGCGGCAAGGTCAGCGCCAATGAACACCACGCAGGCGTTGCCCCCATAGCAGCTAAATCGCTAATGTTAGCGATCAAGGCTTTATGTGCCAGCAAAGCAGGATCGACATCGGCAGCAAAATGGTTTCCAGCCACCAAACTGTCCGTTGTCACGGCAAGCCGCATGCTAGGCGGTACACGCAGCACCGCAGCATCATCCCCAATTCCAACCAACACATCATCACGCTCAACTTTTTGCTGCAGGCAATAGCGTTCAATCAACTCAAACTCACTTAACGACATAAATGGCTCCACGAAAATCGGCGCTACGCACGCGAAATAGACGAATTAGTACACCGTTATAGCGCGCACACGAAAAAAAAACCACCAATAATTAGCAACTTGCATATACAAAATATCGCGCGCAATCACGGCTTCGTCTAGCGTACGCCTAATTGCGATTTTAAGGGCGCGATCGCTATCATTATTAGGGGTATAGATGGTAATAAAAAACAGACTGCGGCTAACAGCGCGCAAGTTTTGCACTGCGAGCCGCCAGCGTTTTGAGCAAGTTAGCGCTAATTTTTAAATTGCGTGATCATTGGATAAGAAAAAACCAGCCAAAGCTGGTTTTTCTAAAAAAAGCCTCATCAACACAAGCTTATTTTCTGCGAAGACCAATGACTGCTTTATCCAGCACACCATTGACAAACTTGTGGCTGTCTTCAGCGCCAAAGGCTTTTGCCAGCTCAATGGACTCGTTTATCGCAACTTTAAAAGGCACATCATCACGTTTGCAAAGCTCATACATCGCAAGACGTAGCAGCGCATGTTCCATCTCATCAAGATCTTGCAAAGGTCTTGACAAATAAGGACGCATTTTACTGTCTAGCTCTTGGTAGTTAAGCACAACCCCGGCAAGCAGATCGCGAAAATAGTCGACATCGGTTTCAGGCGCGCGCAAACGCGGCTCTTTGTCACGGTGCGGCTCCTCTTCGTATCGATCGGCTGATAAAAAATGCGCCTCAATTTCAGCTACGCTCTCTTTGGTCAATTGCCAAGAGTAGATAGCTTGTAAGGCAAATTGACGGGCATTACGCCGTGCTGCAGGTTTCACGTAGCCCCCGTTAGGATTTGAGTTGCGAAAGAAGATTGATCATTTCAAGCGCGCTCGTTGCCGCTTCTGCGCCTTTATTGCCCGCTTTAGTACCTGCACGCTCAATGGCTTGATCGATGGTATCAACCGTCAACACACCAAAGGCAACCGGCACCTGACTTTCTAACGCCACATGCGCTAAGCCTTTAGTGCATTCGCCAGCGACATAATCAAAGTGCGGTGTGCCGCCACGGATCACAGCGCCAAGCGCAATCACCGCATCATATTTACCGCTTTGCGCCACCACTTTTGCTGCTAAAGGTAGCTCGTAAGCACCTGGGCAACGCACCACAGTGATGTTGGCTGCTGGCAGCTGGCCAACACGCTTTAAAGTATCAATCGCCCCTTCAAGCAAACTTTCGCCAATAAAGCTATTAAAACGAGAAATGACAATTACGACATGCGCTTTTGGCGCAACCAGTGAACCTTCAATAACTTTCATAAGCATTCCTGTGACTGTGATAGCCGAAAACTAGGTCGCAAATCCTAGCACAATTTACTGTTTTTCTGCCAACTTATCTCATTGGCTCTCTGATTTTACAATATATTCCACCACATCAAGGCCAAAACCGGCCAACGCGTGATAATGTTTATCAGATGAAACAAGCAGACGCATTTTGCGCACGCCAAGATCCGCTAAAATTTGCGAACCTATGCCTATCGAGCGGCTTGCATGCGACGCATTGCCAGCCGGCTGC
Organism: Vibrionaceae bacterium; assembly: GCA_051654185.1. Lineage (GTDB taxonomy): Bacteria > Pseudomonadota > Gammaproteobacteria > Enterobacterales > Vibrionaceae > Enterovibrio. The sequence continues at coordinate 3,314 of JBOFXO010000347.1, forward strand.
GGCACATTTTGCTGATCGTCCTGCGCGCAAAAACGGCGTAATTTATTGATAATAAAATCATTGGACTCAGGCCGCGTTAAGAGAACGACCACGCCCCCTTCATTGGCCACTTTTTGCATCGCCTGCGCTATCGACCAGTGTGACTGAATTTCACGCTGAGAATGTAAAATATCCCCAAACAAGTCATGCACATGCACTCGCACCAGTGTCGGCTGCTCGCCAATTTCGCCACGACACAGCGCGTAATGAAGCTGATCTTCGACCGTGTCACGATAGGTAACAAGCTCAAATTGACCAAATTCGGTGGTCAGATGGCATTTTGCAACGCGCTCAATGGTACTTTCGTGCAGATTACGGTACTCAATAAGATCGGCGATGGTGCCAAGTTTTAGGCCGTGTTTTTGCGCAAACAGCTCAAGATCTGGGCGGCGCGCCATCGTGCCATCATCATTTAAGATCTCAACGATAACCGATGCCGGCTCAAAGCCCGCTAAGCGCGCCAAATCACAGCCCGCCTCGGTGTGTCCTGCGCGCGTTAAGACGCCGCCGTCTTGTGCCATCAGTGGAAAAATGTGCCCAGGCTGCACCACGTCGCAAGCCTGCGCGTTTT
>JBOFXO010000348.1:0-4544 GCA_051654185.1 Vibrionaceae bacterium
TGTCGGGTCATAAGATTTGAAATACTGAATTTCAGCTGCGCCAGACAAATCTACAGTTGAGCTTTCTGAACTGTATAGATTGATACTAGCGTTCGCAGTTCCAGCAACCAGCGCAGCTGGCACTGCCAAAGCGAGGATAGTTTTTTTCATAATTAAACCACTGCCTTTTCTTAATTGACAAGATTCCTGTTGCGAAATCCTTTTTTTAATGGTTGCACTCGCCACAGCGTTAATCTTAACGACAAGCACGTCAACATCTCACCGCTTAGATTGCAGAGAAATTTAATTTATGTCAATTAAAAATGCATGAGCAAAAAAACAAAAAAACATATCTAGACAAAGAGATAGACGCAGGTCAAATTTTTTTACAAGAAATAACACCACCACTATGCACGTTAACTAATAAAAGGTGCAACATGCCATGGATTAAAATACCAAAAAAAACAAAAAAATACAAAAAAAACGAATTTAATTTTGCATTATTATGAATAAGCAAAATTATGCACTAAACCCAATTTTGCAAGGATCTTTTCTTGTCACTTGCGTAACACTAGAAACACCTCTCACTTTCTACACGACACTATTTTTGCTTTAAATTTTCCCATCAAGCAAGCCATGATATAGTTATTTTTTCGCTGATTTATCCGACTATGCCATCGCTTTTAGTTAAACAAGAAATTCAAGCTTGCTACGCCACAGTGAAAACGCAGCTGCCAAACTTTGCGCCAAGAAAAGCGCAAAGCTTTTTAATTGCCGAATTGGCAAAGACCATCAGCGGCCGTTATCAGCCAAAACGGCGCATTCTCGTAGCAGAAGCAGGCACTGGCATTGGAAAATCGTTTGCATACTTGCTAGGAAGCATTCCTTGCGCGCTACACGATCAAAAAAAGGTCGTCATTTCAACAGCAACCATCGCGCTGCAAGAGCAGCTCTTTCATAAAGATCTGCCGCTTTTTGCAAAAAGCTATGCTAAACCCTTTGTTTTTATTCTGGCCAAAGGGCGCCAGCGCTACTGCTGCGCGCAAAAGTTGGCTAATGCGCTGCATGAATCAGCTTACGAGCAAACCATGCTTTTTGAATGGCAGCCAAGCCCCTACCAGCAAACGCTGCTAAAAGAGCTGCATGACGCGCTGCAAAGTGGGCGCTGGGATGGCGATCGCGACAGCTGGCCCGACTCACTAAGCGAGCCGTTATGGCAGGCGATAGCCTCTGATCGCCACACTTGCCATCCAGGACTTGCGCAGCATCGCAGCTGCCCGTTTAGCAAAGCGCGCGAGCAGCTTGCAAAAGCTGAGGTGATCATCACCAATCACAGCTTGCTGATGGCCGATCTCGAGCTTGGCGGCGGCGCCATTTTATCAGCACCAGAGCAAACTTATTACATGATCGATGAAGCGCACCATCTGCCTCACACCGCGCGCGAGCTGTGCACGGCAAGCGCTTCTTTTTTATCTAATATCACCATGCTGCATAAACTTGCGCAGGCAGCGCCGCGTTTTGCGCTGCTGAGCAAAATTATCGAAACAAGCCCTAAGCTTTTAGACGAGCTTAATGAAGCGGATCAGCGGGCTGTTTCACTACTGAACGACGCGTTAGTGCAGCTGCAAAATTTACCGCTTGATGGCGACAATCAGCACCGTTTTTGCCATGGCGAGCTTCCTGAGCCGCTTTACGCTCTTGCGCAAAATTTAAGCAGCACTTGCCGCCAGCTATCTGAGTTAGTGGCTAAAATGCACAGCCTGCTCACCGAACAATTAATCAGCACTCACACAAGCCAAATGCAAACGGTCCTTAGCGAGTCGGCCTACTTTGTGGCGCGCACGCAAAGCCTTGCAAAAGTGTGGCAACTGAGCGCTGCGCCTTTAGATAAAGAAGCGCCGCCGCCAGTACGCTGGATCAGCAAAGCGAAGCAAGAAAACGAATACAGCATTCACGTTAGCGCCTTTGATGTCAGCGAGCAGCTTGAAACACAGCTGTGGTCAAAAGCGGCAGCGGTGGGGCTTTTCTCTGCTACGCTACGCAGCCTAAATAGCTTTGACTTTTTTTGCACTCAAACTGGGCTGCAGCAAGATGATGGCACGCAATTTATCGCGCTACCGGCTCCCTTTGATCACAAGCAAAACGGTAAACTTATTATTCCTCAAAGTGAGTATCTGCCGGATCAGCCGCAGTTCACTCGCCAGCTGCCAAAAATGGTGCGCCAATTTTTACAAGATCAAAAAGCAAGCCTCGTGCTGTTTTGCTCCTATTGGCAAATGAATGAAACGGCGCAGGCGCTAGCTAAATACTGCGAAAAAAAGGGTTGGGCGCTGCACGTACAAGGTGAAAAATCGCGCAATGAGCTGATCAAAGCGCACATTGCGTGCTGCAAGGCGGGGCAAGTTAGCATCTTATTTGGTACCAACAGTTTCGCAGAAGGCCTTGATCTACAAGGTGAACTGTTAACTAACCTGATCATCACCAAGCTGCCTTTTGCGCCGCCCTCCTCGCCGATTGAGCAAGCCCATGCAGAATACATCCTGCGCCATGGGGGAAATCCGTTTGCAAGGCTTACCATTCCCCAAGCGTGCAAACAGCTAGTCCAAGCAACAGGCAGACTTTTACGCAGTGAACAAGATTGCGGGCGGATCATTTTGTTAGATCGGCGCATTGTAACAAAAAGCTACGGCAGCGCATTGCTTGCCGCCCTTCCTCCTTTTAGCATCACGATTGATTAAGGCCAGCGTCTATATGATTGAATTATTTGAACCCAGCAGTTTAATTTTGCTTGCAGGCATTGCTTTTATTGCAGGTTTTGTCGACGCAGTCGCGGGCGGTGGCGGCATGCTCACTGTGCCAGCGCTGCTCTCAGTAGGATTACCCGCCCATTTAGCGCTGGGTACGAATAAGCTGGCAGCCACTTTTGCTAGCGCGACAGCCGCTTACACCTACTACCGCAAAAAGCTCTTTTCGCCACACTTTTGGCTGCACGCTTTTGTCGCAACCTTGCTGGGCGCTATCATCGGTACGGTGTTGGTCGATCAAATTCCTACGCAATGGCTGGAAAAAATTCTGCCGCTGATCATAGTCGCAACAGCCATTTACACCTTATTGCAGCCACAAATTAATAATGAAAGCAATCTGTTACCTACCGAGGATCGCTATCTCAAACAAAAGCAATGGGGACAAGGCTTAACGCTTGGTTTTTACGACGGCATGGCAGGCCCTGGCACCGGTGCATTTTGGGTGGTTATCGCAATGTCGATGTACAAACTCAATATGCTAATAGCCTCTGGGCTTGCTAAAGCGATGAATTTTACTAGCAATATCGCCTCACTGGTCACCTTCATCATTTTAGGTCATGTCTATTGGCCGATCGGCCTTTTGATGGGGGTGTGCTTAATGTGCGGCGCCTATCTTGGCGCGCGCTCAGCGATCCGTTATGGCGCGAAATTTATTCGCCCCATATTTGTGACTGTCGTCATGGTACTCGCCATCAAACTGGCTTATCAGGCTTGGCTATAAACCTATGGATCTTAATGAGTTAGCACAAAGGTTGCAGCACTTTGCTAAAAGGGCGCAGCAAATTGACTTACACCGCGGCGCGCAATCTGCGCCGCTCTTTAGCCGAGAAAACTTTCACTGTAGGGCCAAAACGCTCGCGCCTTATGTGCATGAAACACAAACATTAGTCAAACACTTAGCAACGCACAGTACATGTGACCAAACGCCGGTCAATACCGAACACCTATGCGAGCGCTTATTTAATCAAATCAATTTATTGCAGCGCGTTTTAGTCGCACCAGCCATGCTAAATGCGCCTCCTTCGCCCAAACAGCGCCACAGTGCACACGATCTACGCGAAAAGATCACGCAGCATCAAAAATGGGAGCTTGAACTTTCGGCGATGATTAATAGCGCACATCAGCAGCTCAACACTTGCGCAGCTGATGCCAAGCAGAGTTGGCTACAGCACATTGCGACCACTACCGCGCGGCTTAAGCGCTGCCAAAGTGCGCGGCAAGAATTAGAAGCTCAGATGGCAATCTTTTCAAAAAAACAGCGAGATAAAAATGGCAAATAACAGCAAATTAGCAGACGCCGACGACAAAATAAAACTGGCAGTTGATCTTATCTATCTGATTGAAATTAATAATATTGACACAGATACAGCGTTAGAGGCGCTTGCGATTGTGACGCAAGATCTTAAAAAAAAGCAACAAGCACAGCAAATTGCCAAAAAAAAGGCTGATGGCGATCCATCAGCCTCGTAACATCCAATTTTAAGCAGCAATGGTTAATTTACGTGTTTTCAATACCCACAATTAACCATGGCGCATTAGGCTCACCGAGTTTGCGCTCTAAATGCCACACATCCTCAATCGCCGACTCTTCTTGCATGGTGATATCGCGATAGCGACCACTAAATTGCAAGCTGATCTGTGCCATTTTTTCGTCATAGTCTGCGCGCACAATTTGTGCGTCGACAAACAACACTTCACTTGATTGCTGCACGGGACTTTTCGCACGCTCTGCCACTAAAAAGGTGTATAACTCGGGCGATA
>JBOFXO010000349.1:0-6952 GCA_051654185.1 Vibrionaceae bacterium
TTAGCAGCAGTCTGTTTAAGCTTTAGCGCTAGAGCCGATAGCCAGTCAACCATCACAGCAAGCCTTGCAAAATACGGCATTACCGTAAGCAAAGTTGTCCCTGTCCCAATCGCGGGCATGTTTGAAGTGACCACTGAAACGGGAATTTTATACACCAACAGCGATGCCACTTATTTTATTTACGGGCAGCTGTTTGATGCCAAAAGCAAAGATCTTGTTAATCTCACAGAGATCTCACGAGGAAAGCTCAATTTAGAGCTGTTAGCCAAGGCTAAAATTGACAAAGAGCTGATCGTTTATCCAGCCAAAGATGAAAAATATGCCATCACGGTCTTTACTGACACCTCCTGCGGATACTGCGCAAAAATGCATAATGAGATAGCCAAATACAATGACTTAGGCATAACACTGCGCTTTTTAGCCTTTCCCCGCTCCGGCCTTAATTCGCCAAACATGAATGAAATGGCAGCGGTTTGGTGCTCTGCGGATAAAAATAAAGCGCTAGATGCCGTGCTTGCCGGCAAAAACTTGCCAAACAGCGGTGAGGGCTGTCTTTCCTTAATTGAAAAGCACATGGGACTTGGGCAGCAGATTGGGATCACAGGTACGCCAACAATCATATTAGAAAACGGCAGTATGCTGGGCGGCTACCTTCCACCTAAGCTTTTACTGCAGCGCCTGAAGCAGATCCCTAATAGTTAAATTTATTTTGCAGCGGGAAATAAAAAGCCAGCCCTTAGGCTGGCTTTTTGCTAAGCACTCGGCTCAGCAACTTGTTTTTTCGCAGTTTTTTTGGCTGGCGCAGCCTCTTGTGATTCCTGCAACGGCAATACAGCTTTTACGTATTGACCAGGAGCGGTTTCCAAGATTGGCAGTTCGCTTGAACCTTGCGGATAAGGGGCCACTTTTTCTTTCGGGTTAAAGGCACCTAGCCATTTATCCCAATGTGTCCACCAAGAGCCGTTGTTATGCGTTGCATTGTCAAGCCACTTGTCGGCTGAATCAGTCAGATCACTGTTGATCCAGTAACCGTACTTGCCTTTTGCAGGGTGGTTTACAATACCTGCAATGTGACCTGATTGGCCAAGCACAAACGTTTTATTTCCACCCAGTTTAAGCGCGCCGCGGTAAGTACCTTGCCACAGAGCGATATGATCTTCTTTGGTTGAAATAAAGTATGTTGGCGTTTTGATTTTGCTCAAATCAACCCATACGCCATCAATTTGCACGCCTTTTTCGCTCACAAGCTTATTGTTGAGGTAAAGCTCACGCAATAAGAAGTTGTGCGTTGCTGCTGCTACGTTTGTGCTATCACTGTTCCAATACAACATGTCGAAATCGACAGGACTTTGACCTTTAAGGTAATTGTCAATGTAGTAGTTCCAGTACAGGCTATTTTCACGCAGCAAGCTAAATGTCACACTCAACGAGCGGCCATCCATGTAACCACGCGCTAAATTCTGCATCTCAATCGCGCTGACCACACCATCATTCACATAAGCGCCCACTTCCCCAGGCTGTGAGAAATCCAGCAAGGTTGTGAAGAAGGTTGCTGATTTAATGCGTGTTTTGCTACGTTTAGCCGCATAAACAGCAAGCGCACAAGCAAGCACAGTACCACCGATGCAGTAACCTGCAGCGTTGATTTGCGCCTGTCCAGTTACTTTCTCGACTGCATTTACCGCTTCCATGACACCTTGTGTCACGTAATCGCTAAATTGAACATCACGCTGGGCAAGACCTGGGTTACGCCATGAGATCATGAATACCGCGTGGCCTTGCTCAAGCAGCCAGCGCACCATCGAATTCTTCTCGCGAAGATCTAAGATGTAGTATTTGTTGATGAATGGCGGAACAATCAATAACGGTGTCGCGTTAACTTTTTTCGTTAACGGGCGATATTGAATAAGCTCAAACAGATCATTTTTAAAAACCACATCACCAGGCGTGTTAGCGACATCAACGCCAATGCGGAACGCATTGTTGCTGGTCATGCGCACTTTTAAAATGTCCGCGCTCGCTTCTACGTCTTCTTGCAGCTGCTGCAACCCATTGAACAAATTCGCACCATTTTTTTCAATAGTGAGTTTTAAAAGCTCAGGGTTAGTTGCAACGTAGTTGCTTGGTGACATGGCGTTGATAGCTTGACGCGCAAAAAAGCTCATACGCTCTTTGACTTTATCGTCTAAACCATGTGCGCTATTGATTGTTTCAAGGTAGCTTTTGCCAAACAACAGATAAGACTGTTTGATGAAGTTAAAAAACATCTTATCTTTCCAGCACTCATCCTGGAAACGTTTGTCATCGCTGTCTGGCGAAATAAGCTCGGCTTTATCATTATTAGCCAGCACAACTTGCTGCCAAATTTGCATCTGCTTTTGCCACCAATCCATTTGGATTGCCAAAATGGAGGCGGGCTGATTTGCAATGCTTTCTAAAAATTTGCTTGAGTCTTCCATGCTAAGTTCATGCATGGCTTTAGTGAGAGGAGAGTTTATCGCGGAGTGCCCCTGCTCAAAATCATCCCACCATTTTTGATTGCTTTCTTGCAGATTTTTCAAACTATCAGAAAAAATTTTCTGGTACATGTATTGTAAACCCTCTTGACCCACAACTGCACCATCCCTAAGGACTAGGAATGGTGCCATGACTTTGATTAAGCTGGGGTAACCGCTTTGATGTTTTCAGAAGTCAGTTTGTCTAGATCTTCTTTGAACTCTTTAGCAATGCTTTGCAGCTTAGCGCTGTCAGCCATCATTTGTTGAGACAATTTTGCCATTGCAGAAAGTTGTTGGCCGCTGAATGAAGTCAATGACATAACGTCGTTTACTTCGCTTGCAGCTTTAACTTGTGCAAGGCCCATTTGGCTGTAAGTACGAACAGCGTTTACTTGTAGTTCAGTCAGCATTTCAACGTTTTTAGCAACTAATTTGTTGAATTTAACGTATGGCGCCATAGTTTTTTCAGCGTTTTCTGAAAATGCACGAAACATATCGGTGTACATGGTTCTTTCTCCTAGTTAATAATTAGTTCAATGGGTTTACGGTTATTTATTTTCGCAACGTTTTACGATAACAGCGGTTCCCATGCCACCACCAATACAAAGCGAAGCTACACCGTAAGTGCCTTTACGCTTAGTAAGTTCATGGATCAATGAGACTAAAACTCTGTTACCTGATGCACCTAGTGGATGACCTAACGCAATTGCGCCGCCATTCACGTTAGCTTTTGATAAAATATCATCTGTTGTAACGCTGTTGCTTTCAGCAAGCTCATGCACAACGCCTAAAGCTTGCGCAGCAAAGGCTTCATTAAGTTCAAACAGATCCATTTGCTTAATAGACAGCTTCGCTTTGCTCAGCGCGAGGTTCACGGCGCCTACAGGGCCAAGTCCCATCACTTTTGGATCAATGCCCACTTGCGCGTAACTTGTGATTTCGCAAAGTGGTTTCCAGCCCCAGCGTTGGACAGCTTCTTCAGAAGCAACGATGATCGCGCTCGCGCCATCGTTAATGCCAGATGCGTTACCTGCAGTAACCGTGCCATCTTTAGCAAATGCTGGGCGCAATTTAGTCAAAGCTTCTAGCGTACAGTCTGATTTTGGATACTCATCAGTATCAAACATCACTGTTTGACGACGCTGCTGTACTTCAACCGGTACGATTTCGTCTTTAAAACGGCCAGCTTCGATAGCAGCAACCGCTTTCATTTGACTTTTTAGCGCAAACGCATCTTGCTGCTCACGGGTCAAGCCCACGCGCTGTGCAACGTTTTCTGCAGTCACACCCATGTGGTATTGATTGAAAACGTCAGTTAGACCGTCTGTGATCAGCAGATCTTTCATGCTGAAGTTGCCCATTTTTTGCCCGTTGCGCAGCGCACCAGAAGCAGCAAATGGAATTTGTGACATTACTTCAACACCGGCAGCAACGACAACTTCAGCGTCGCCTGCGCGAATGTGCGCAGCAGCTTCCATTACCGATTTCATGCCGCTGCCACATACCATGTTGATAGAGTAGGCAGGAACAGACTCAGGAAGACCTGCAAAAATTGCCGCTTGACGACCAACGCCCATGCCTTGATCAGCGCTCACAACGTTGCCAACAATCACTTCGTCAATTGACTCAGGTGAAACTTGCGCAGACTCTAAAGCGCCTTTGATAGCAGCTGCGGCAAGTTTTCCAGCACTAATATCTTTTAGCGAACCTGTAAAAGCACCAAGTGGGGTACGTTTTGCCGCTACTATGTAAACTTTTTTCATCATAAAATCCTGTCTTATCGCATGTACAAGCCGCCATTTACAGACAAGGTTTCGCCTGTAATGTACGCACCTTCTTCACTAGCAAGGAAAGCAATTGCAGAGGCAATTTCTTCTGGCTGAGCTAAGCGTTTCATCGGGATTTCATTTTTGATTGACTCAAGCACGTCATCGCGCATTGCAGTAACCATTGGTGTTGCCGTGTATCCTGGGGCGATCGCGTTTACTGTTACGCCATAACGCGCGCCTTCAAATGCTAGCGCTTTTGTGAAACCAATCATGCCCGCTTTTGCGGCTGAGTAGTTTGCTTGGCCAAATTGACCTTTTAAGCCGTTCACAGAAGTGATGTTGATAACGCGGCAGTTGCCTTTTTCACACATTGCGGCAAACAGTGGCTGAGTCACGTTAAACACGCTGTTTAAGTTAGTGTTGATCACGGCATGCCAATTTTCTGCTGACATTTTTTTGAATTGACCGTCGCGAGTGATCCCAGCGTTGTTAACTAAAACGTCAATCGTGCCTTCTTCTGTTAAAATTTTAGAGATAGTGCTTGCACACTCTTGTGTGTTGCCTACGTCCATCTCAATGATACGTACTTGTTCTTTTGTGAATTTTTTCTCGGCAAAAGCTTTTTCAGCTACAGACGTATTGCCGGTATAACAAGCTGCGATAACGCGAAAACCTAGCTTGACTAATTTTTCAGTTACTGTAGAGCCAATTCCACCTTCAGCTCCAGTGATAAGTGCAAGTTTTTTCATGACAACTCCGGCTGTAAAATTGATTGATTTCCCGAGGTTACACACACGCTACACTTGCTCTTGTTCTTACTTAATTAAGATAAAAACATCGTTAATGCACAGGGTATTACCAACAGTAAATCTTTAAGAAAACATTTGGCTAGGAAAACCCTTTTCTCTAGCTTTTTGCAATGAAATATACTGGGATTATTTATGAACTTAGGCAAAGAAAAGTTTATTTATTAATTAAAAATCGCGAGCACTCTCAAATATTTTATTGCTTTGCACTTTTTGAAAAAATATTTAACCGCACAAAAAAGATCTGGGATTTTTATTTAAAAAATAAAGTCAAATGCTAGAAGAAAAATCACTGTCACATTTTAATAAAAATGCGACAAGCCGCGCAAATCAAGGCTGCGTGAGCTTGATCACAACAAACAAAAAGCGCTTAATCAAGGTGTTATCGTGAAAAAAACAATTAAAAAACGGATAATTATTTATTAAACATGATTTAATATTCTCTTAAAAATTTAGTGGCATTTGTATTTTTAAGAATAACAATATTTAAATAAATTACATTACGCTTAGTTTAAATACGCTTTCTCTCTTACTATTAATAAATAATTTATTTGATCAGCGCTCTATTTAATAAAATAAATTTATATTCATTTAACCTTATTTAAAATACAGCTTAACTATTTTAAATTTGTTACCCTTAAATTCTGCCCATAAAAAAAGCGACCACATGGCCGCCCTTATTTTGCACCTTTGCAAATCGCTAAAAGACAATTTACCAATTGTTGCACCTAAAAGCTTACAGCAAACTACTGGCTATGTTTTTGATCTGCTGCATTACCGCTTTCATTCCGTTTATTTTGCTCAAGCTCAACGAACGAGTTAGCGCTAAACGCTCTAAATATGCATCAAAATTAAATGCTACTATCTCTTTTGCAGACAAGCCCTCTAAAGGCGCGAGCAGCAGTGCTAACAAGCCCTTAACTACCCGCGCATCGCTATCAACCTGAATTTTTAATTGATTGTTATCAAACTGCCAAGTCAGCCAAATGGTATTCTCGCAGCCGACAACTTGCTGCGCGCATTCTCTTTCACTAAGCGACAGGCTCGGCAAACTTTTACCCAGCGCAATGATAAAGCGCAGCTTTTCTTCCCAGCTTTGGCAAGCTTGCAATGATGTAATAATTTGTTGTTGCTGCATATTTTACTCTTTCAATAATTGGCATGCTTTATTAACCGCCTTAATACATGCATCTATCTCAGATGCACTGTTATATAAAGCTAAGGAAATGCGCACGCAGCCATCAATACCCAGCGCCTGCATCAGTGGATGCGCGCAATGTTTACCGGCGCGTACCGCAATATTTTGCTCATCGAGCAACATGGCGATATCGCTGTAATGCAGATCTTGCACATTAAAAGAGACGATCGGCGCGCCAGATTGCAGGCCAATAAAAGTCATGCCGGCTATTTTTTGCAGCCCATCCACTAAGCGCTGCTGCAGTGATGCAATATGTGTATGAGCAAATGGCAGCCAAGCGCTGTACCACAAAATAGCCTGAGCGAGCGCCGCCGCCCCTGCTACATTCGGCGTACCTGGCTCAAAGCGCGCAGGCGAAGGGGTAAAGGTGCAGGTTGCAAAACTGACCTGTGTCACCATTTTTCCGCCAAGCTGCCAAGGCGGCATGCATTCAAGAAGCTCAGGTTTTGCATAAAGCACACCGATACCAGTCGGTGCAAACAGCTTGTGACCGGAAAATACATAAAAATCAACATCTAATGCTTGCACGTCCACAACTTCATGCGCCACCGCCTGCGCGCCATCAACCAGCACTTTCGCACCAACTGCGCGCGCAATTGCCACCAGCTCTTTGATCGGCTGGCATGCCCCCGTGACATTACTCATGTGCGCCGCCGCAATCAATTTGGTACGCTCGCTAAC
>JBOFXO010000350.1:0-1665 GCA_051654185.1 Vibrionaceae bacterium
TGTTGGCTCTTGGATTGCGTTGCTAAAAAATGATCCATTGGAAATTTTTCGGGCAACCGCTGATGCAGAAAAAATGGTGAATTACGTTATGGCATTCGAACAAAAGCTGGTTCAAGAGCAAGGGCCAGAAAAAGAGCAGGTTCAAATTGAGCCACAGCATACACAATTAGAGCAAAAAGCTCCTCAGCCACAACAAATGCAAGCTGCCACGCCATCAAAGCAATATTTAGCGGTTCCCTATAATGAACGCAACGCGGCAAAGGCCGCTGGCGCGAAGTGGGACAGCGCAGCTAAGTCTTGGTATATCGGCGCGCAAGCAGATAGTGCTAGTTTGGCTCGCTGGCTTCCTGCCAATGTGACAAGTCAGCAGCTGCCAGCAATGTCGCCTCGTGATGAATTCGCCGAAGCGTTGCGCTCTTTAGGCTGCATTATCGATGGTGCGCACCCCATCATGGATGGGCAAAAGCACAGAGTGGCAACCGAAGGCGATAAAGAAGGAGCGCGCGCAGGCCTTTATGTTGCTTATCTTGATGGACATCCGAGCGGCTATATTGCTAATTATCGCACGGGAGATACGATGAAATGGCGCTCTAAAGGCTATCAAATTGAAAACGCCCAAAAAGTTCAACTGCAAGCACAAATGGCTGAAAAAATGGCTGATAGAAAGGCGCAGTTAGCGCAAGCGCAAGAAGCGGCCGCAGCTCGTGTCAGCCGGCAGATAGCAGCGCTTGTGCCAGTGACACATCAAACGGGATACATGAAAAATAAGAACATTCAACCCCATGCAGGTATTTTGACTGATAAAGAGGGAAGGATGCTTTATGTTCCTGCTTATGATGAAAATGGTAAGCCGTGGACAATGCAATACATTCAAGATGATGGCACTAAACGTTTTACCAAAAATTCACGCAAAGAGGGCTGTTTTCACATCGTTGGCGGCGATTTAAAAACGCTGCAAGCTGTGCCAGCAATAGTTATTCAAGAAGGTTATGCGACAGCAGCAACCATTGCCGAAACCTTGGGTTTTGCAACTGTGGTGGCATTTGATGCGGGTAATTTAAGCAAGGTTGCCAAAGCATTGCATGATAAGTTTCCCGACAAGCCGGTTGTGATCTTTGGTGATGACGATCGCCACCAAGAGCTGATGCATGGTATAAACCCTGGCAAAGTTAAAGCGCAACTTGCGGCGCAAGCGGTCAATGGTAAGGCTCTTTTCCCAATATTTGCGCCTGGAGAGGCTGATTATCCTGCCACGTTATCCCTTATTACGCCGGAAAATTATCGTGAGCATGCGCGCGCTTTGCATGCTTTAGAAACCGCGCCAGAGGAGCATAAAGCTGAGCTGCAAAAATTGCTGCTGAGTAAAGAGCAGCTAGAGGTGTTGGCTAGCATGAAAAAACATACAGATTTTAATGACTTAGCCGTTAAAAGCCGTCTTGGACGTGATGCATTGGAGCGGCAAGTTAAGCTTGCGGTGAATAGCATAGTTCAAGAAGCGCAGCAGCAACGTGAGCAAAAAGTGGCTGAGCAGCATGAGCGAAATCGCTCCGCACATAATAGTCATGAGTGACTTCTCACCGCCTTATCAGGCGATGCTTCTTACTTCATTAGCCGTTGCTCGATAGTATCGAGGCTTACACAGCTTCCATAAGCAGAGACGACCGT
>JBOFXO010000351.1:0-10847 GCA_051654185.1 Vibrionaceae bacterium
CATGCTCTGGCAAGCACAGACAATCTGGCAAAATGGCTTTTGGATTGAGCTCTGCTTGAGTGAGCGCCGCAAGCCAGCCTTGCATAATTTTATGCTCAATGATGGCAACTTTAGCCATACCATGGCTTTTATCGAGCAATGCAATGTGGGTATGCGAAACATCTTGCGCTAGTTCATCTTCAAGCAAAAAAGGCAAGACATTTTCAAGTTGCCGCTCGCTTCCTGGCGGAATAGCAACTTCGGTTAAGGTCATCGCACTACTGTCTGCAATAACAATCACTTCGCGATCTTTTGCGTAGCTAGTCAGCTTTGTGAGATGCTCAGTATCTCCGGATGCAATAATTTCTTTTTGGATTGGAGACCAAACCAGCCAAGGAATTGATTCATCAGGATCATTGTTCAGTCGTATTGCTAATATTTCGCTCACTCGTTCCTCCAAAGCGGCGACGCACAATGCTCACCTTCCCTTTATCATCACGGTGCAGTAGGCTGCGTATGCGCAAACTGCTTTCATCTAGCGTAATGGTTGCATCTACTTCAAAATAGCGGCTTTTCGTATCAAAAAAACGTTGTAACAGCTCTCGATTTTGCTGGCTAAATTCAATAAAGCCAGGCTCTGCAAAAAAACTATTTAAATCGCGATAGCCGTTGATAGGCTCTCTGTTAGATATGATTTCTAAAGCTTTTTCTTGAGTTAAATAAGGATGTAGCATTGCCGCAAGTAATGGAGCATCTTTTTCTTCAACAGTATTGATATTAACTTTTAGATCGTTTGTTGGCAGTGCGCATAAAAAAGGGGCAACTTTTTGGTAAGTTTGCTGAGAAACCCCATAAATTGAACGCCATTCTGAGACATCAGACAGATAACCATTGGCTGTCACATAGGGTGGCGTGCGTGATTCATACTCGCTGTCTTCTACGCCTGCTGTTGATTGCACATTATTGTTTTTATCGATAAATTCCCAAGTCGAGGTTGCTGCTATTTCAGCTTCTTGACTTTCAACGCCTTGCGATTCCATAAGCCGCTGCAAGATTGTCACTAATATCGGATTTTCGTTATTGTCTGACGATGATTGGCTCTTATACAGCGCGTTTAAATTAAAACAAGCCTGCTGATCATAGACGCTGCCAGTCGCTTCACCTTGATCGAGAGGGTAAATTTGATCACGCACCGACCAAGGCTGGCTTAGTGTTACCGTATCATCATTGCTAAAACTATCTTGGATGCCAAATTTAGCAAGCTCTTCAATTGACAAGGCAAACCAGTAAGCCTGCTGATAGTTCAGCTGGCTTTCAACACGGTTAAAATTGATAAACATGCGGCTTGCCATCGATGCTGCAAGCCCCGTCATTAACGCCATGATTAGCATAACGATGAGTAGCGCAACACCTTGCTGATGCTTCATGTAAAGTCTGACATTTTTATTTTTTGTCACTATCTTCCTCTGACGCTACGACTTTTTGTGCCGGCAAAATGTAAATTCTCTCAATGTCACCATAACGCTCAGTTTTAAAAACAATTTTTAGCGCTTTAGGTACTTCGAGCGGCTTATCCCAAGATTTTTGCCAGCTCGTCCCATCGTTAGAAACTTCAAATCTGAGCTCTTCAACGCCATTGAGCATGGTCATAACCGCAGGTTTTGCTGCATTGCTGCTATCAGGATAACTCCAGCGCAGCCGCTCTAATTTTTGATCTTGTAAGCGATAAGCAACTTTTACTATTTCGCCGCGAGCAAACAGTTGCTGCGGGTTGATCCA
Organism: Vibrionaceae bacterium; assembly: GCA_051654185.1. Taxonomy (GTDB): domain Bacteria; phylum Pseudomonadota; class Gammaproteobacteria; order Enterobacterales; family Vibrionaceae; genus Enterovibrio. Next base: position 1,759 of record JBOFXO010000351.1, read on the forward strand.
GCCACCGCGCACAAAACGCACGCCATAGCCTTGCGAGTCGATAATACCGTCACCTAATTCAAGAAGCTGCTCAGGTAACTGCTGGCCTTCGTTGCGATAGGGTCTCGCCGCGAGCTGGCGAAAATCGCTGTCCATGATAAATAAGGTTCGTTGTAACTCTTTTAGCGCACTGCCGACAATCTCAGATTGCTCGTTGCTATTAAGCACATTGTTGAGTACCTGGTTGGCTGAAAGCGTTAGGCTTGAAAAAATACCTAGTGCTAGCAGCACCTCGATGAGGGTAAATCCTCGCAGCTTGCCTTTTGTGGGTATTTTATTTTTTCGTTGAGACATAAGTCCTCACCGAAGCCAGTTCGCTGCTTTTTTTGCTGCTTTCCCAAACGATGACATCTACGGCGCGTAACATTCCTGACGCTGTTGGGACGGGCTTGATTGTCCAGTGCCACTCTTGATCTGCAAGGTTTGCTGTGCCGCTGCGCTCCGAGTCTGGCGCGCCAGAAAGTAGCAGCAACGCGAGCTGATTATCAGCGACCATCGCGGCAAAGGTTTTCTTTTCTAAAGCAGCTAAGCTATTGATATTTTGGCCTGTTGAATTAAGAACTGCCATCGCCGATACCGAAAAAATGGCTAAAGCAATCATAATTTCGATCAGTGTAAAGCCGCGCTGTTTCACAATCTGTCCTCATCGGTAGATTTTAACTCAAATGAGCCGATGTCATTGCCGGTGACTTCCCACAGCGCTTTTCCTTCTGCGAGAAAAGTTAAGCTAAAGGGTAAAATTTCACCACTTCCCATCAAAACGATTTGAGGAGGAGGTATGATCTTTTCCTCTTCTTCAGTTTTTTTCTCAACGAACATTTCGTCAAAAATGCTCTCTTTTGAAAAAAGCTGATCTTCGATGGGCATCGCTGTCATTTCAAGATCAAGTCCAACACTGCTTGGGATCTCGACCTTTGTCGCGGTACCACGTTTTTTTTCTACTTCTTGCCAGTTATTGCCGACAAGCTCTAACAAACGGTAACGATTTTTATCAACTTGCACTCCCATGGTTTTACTTAGCAGCAGCGCTTGTTCATTCCATAGCTGAATAAGTTGATAAAAACGCTCAGCCTCTTGCTTTGCTTCATCATTGCTAGCTTGAGGAAGCGTAGGTACAACCATCACTGCTGTCATGGAAAGCAGCACAATAACTAGAAGTATTTCTAGTAATGTAAAACCTGATTGTAACTTACGCTTCATTTTCAAATAATTATCCTAGTGTCGAAGTTACTGCTGCATATTCCAGTTGCCAAGATCTTTATTTGCGCCTTCGCCACCTTCTTGGTTATCTGCGCCTAAGGTGAAAATATCGATTGCACCATTTTCTCCAGGACTCAGGTATTGATATTCATTGCCCCAAGGATCGATAGGTAGGCGTTTGATATAACCGTTTTCACGATAAGCGCGTGGCACTGGATCTCCGGTAGGTTTGCTCACTAACGCTTGCAATCCTTGGTCGGTTGTTGGGTATTGTTTGTTATCTAACTTATACATCTCAAGTGCTTGCTCGATAGAGCTGATGTCACTCACCGCCTTTTGTTGGTCAGCCTTATCCACGTTACCTAGTAAGTTCGGCACAACTAGGCTGCCGAGGATCCCCAAAATCACGATAACAATCATGATTTCTAGTAATGTGAAACCTTTTTGACGATATTGCATATGTTCTCCTTTGTGCAGTTTTTTGCTGTACTAGCCAAGAAGCCATTCATTAGTAGTTGACAACAAGGATAGCCCTTAAATTCATTTTATCTTGCTTTTGCGTGCAACAAGTTGAGCTTGAGTTTAAACCCTATAAAAACTTACAACGAATTAATTTTTATTTAATAACATTATTGAGCTCAATAATTGGCATAAGCGTTGCTACAACGATAAACAGCACAATTCCCGCCATCATTACTACGAGTAGCGGCGTAAAGATCCCAAGCGCAATATTAATTTGCGATTCAAAATCACGGTCTTGGTTATCGGCTGCTCGAGTCAGCATCGACTCAAGCTCACCACTTTTTTCGCCGCTCGCTATCATGTGTAGCATCATTGGTGGAAAAAGTTTTGAATTATCTAGCGCTATGCGCAAACTTGTTCCTTCACGCACGCGATCTGCGGCTTCTAATACTTTGGTTTTTACCCAAGAGTTGCCAATAACATTGGCAGATACTTTCATACCATCAAGCAGTGGTATGGCGCTTGAGGTACAAATTGAAAGGGTTCTTGCAAAACGTGAGGTGTTGAGTCCGCGTGCCACCTTGCCAACGACGGGCATCGCAAGAATTTTTCTATCCCAGCGCAGTCGATACTCTTCTTTTTTGAGTAGCGATTTAAAGATAACAATGCAGCCGACAATGATAACTAAAACCAGCCAGCCCCACTCGGTGACAAAATCACTCATGATTAACAAAATTTCTGTCATGCGCGGCAGTTTTGATCCGGTAGATAAAAATTGTCCGACGATGTCAGGTACTACTGTTGCGAGCAAAAAGGAGACAATGGCAACGGCCGATACCGTTAAAACGGCAGGGTAGACCATCGCTTGAGTGAGCTTACTTTTGATCTGCTCACGGTTTTCCACATAATCGGCAAGGCGCTCAAGTACAACGCCAAGGTGACCTGATTTTTCACCTGCTGCGACCATTGAGCGAAACAGATTATCGAAAATATGCGGATAGTCAGAAAGACTGTCTGATAGCGTATAACCTTCAACAACCTTCGCTCGCACGCTTGAGAGCATTGTTTTTAGCCGTGGCTGCTCAGACTGCTCGGCGAGCGCTTTGATACACTCTTCAAGCGGCATGCTGGCTTGGACCAATGTCGCGAGTTGCCGCGCAATTAGCGCCAGCTCACTGGTACTGATCCCGCGTGCAAAGCCGCCCCCTTTTGCCTGCGGCTTCTCTTTGGTTTGATTGACTTCCGTTGGGATCAGCGCTTTTTCTTTTAACAGCTGGCGGGCATGACGGGCATTTTCAGCTTCGATGATGCCTTTGGTTGCTTTTCCTTTGGCATCCAGTGCCTTATATTCAAATGCAGCCATTATCCCTCCCGAGTCACACGCAACACTTCTTCAAGTGTGGTGATGCCAAGCAGCACTTTAGATAAACCATCACCGCGAATATTAGGCGAGGTTTCACGCACGTAAGCTTCAATGGCTTGCTCGCCAGCATCAGTGTGGATCAGCTCTTGTACCTTTGGATCAACGACAAGAAGCTCATGGATACCGGTACGGCCGCGATAGCCTTTTTGGTTACAAGCTTTACAGCCTACAGGGCGATAAAGGGTGACCGGTTTATCGGCTGGTGCGTTAAACCAAACACGGCTTTGCTCATCAGCTTCGTAGGGCTCTTTGCACTCGTTGCACAGCCTGCGCACTAAGCGCTGCGCCAATACTCCTAGCAGCGATGAAGAGATCAAAAATGGCTCGATCCCCATATCACGCATACGAGTGATAGCGCCAACTGAGGTGTTGGTGTGCAGGGTAGAAATTACTAAGTGACCGGTAAGTGACGCTTGTACCGCAATTTGCGCGGTTTCTAAGTCACGAATTTCACCGACCATTACAACGTCAGGGTCTTGACGCAACATGGCACGCAGGCCGCGAGCAAAAGTCATTTCCACTTTGGCGTTAACTTGAGTTTGGCCGATCCCCTCGATGTCAAATTCGATAGGATCTTCAACGGTTAAAATGTTGCGTTCGGGACCATTAAGCTCGGTGATCCCCGCATAGAGCGTTGTTGATTTACCTGAGCCCGTTGGACCGGTTACCAGCAAAATGCCGTGCGGGCGTTTAAGCAAAACTTGAAACCCTTCTTTAATCGAAGGCGTCATGCCTAAACTTTCAAGACTGAGCTTAGTTGCATTTTTGTCAAGAAGACGTAGCACAACACGCTCGCCATGCGAGGAGGGCATGGTTGATACCCGCACATCGACAGCTCTACCGCCTATGCGCAGGGAAATCCGGCCATCTTGCGGTACCCGTTTTTCTGCAATATCGAGCTTACCCATAACTTTAATACGCGAAACGAGCAGCGGCGCAAGTTTGCGACTTGGGCTAAGCACTTCACGCAGCACGCCATCAACACGAAAGCGGATTGATAGCGTTTTTTCAAAGGTTTCAATGTGGATATCTGACGCACCTTCTTTGATAGCTTCACCAAGCATCGCATTGATAAGCTTGATAATTGGCGCGTCATCTTCCGACTCGAGAAGATCTTCGTTTTGTGGTAACTCTTCTGCAAGGGCAAAAAAGTCATCATCAGAGCCGATATCTTCCATTAATTGCTGCGCTTCGGAAGAGTCTCTTTCGTAGAGCTGTGCTAACCGCGGCTCAAACTCTGCATCGCTAAGCTGCTCTGTGATAAAACTGCAGCCTAGCACGCGGCGCACTTCGGCAAACACGGCAGGTTTAGGCTCATCGCGGTAGTAGAGGATCCAGCCTTGTTCAGTGCGCTCTACCGCAACGCCCTGCCGCTTGGCAAAGCTAAACGGAAGGCGGGTTATCCCATGCGCACTCGACACGATCTCTTCATCATTTGGGATAGTACTGCTTTCCATCTAATTACCTCAACTTATCCATAATAAGACGAACTTCAGCGGGCACACTGCTCTGGATTGGTGAGGATGCGCCATATTCAGGCAGCGTCGGAACACTGGCGTTGGGTAGTAATTTTACACCATCTTGTGCTCGATAAATTTGCTCAGCGCGAATGTAATTGTATTTACGCTGAGTAATACCATCAGCAGTGAGGCCGGTGCGAATGATCGTGGGTTTAATAAATAACATCAAGTTTCGTTTGGTTTTTCCTGATGCGGTGGATTTAAAGAAATGTCCGATCAGAGGAATATCACCTAAAAGTGGCACTTTTTGCTCACTTTCGTTGGTTTGTTCATCTAAAAGTCCACTTAAAACAATCATTTGCTTATCGCTAGCTAAAACCGAGGTGGAGAGCTGACGCTTACCAAACCGGATGTCGACCGCGCCACTTGCGCCAAGCACGTTGGAGATCTCTTGCTCGATTTTAAGCAGCACGGAGTCACCTTCGTTGATTTGTGGCGTGATTTTTAGTTTAACCCCCACATCTTTACGTTCAATAGTTTGGAATGGGTTGTCATTGTTAGAACCGGTTTTTGAGCCAGTGATAACAGGCACTTCTTCACCCACAGTGAACGTTGCTTCTTGGTTGTCAAGCACCATCAAGCTTGGCGATGAAAGAATGTTGGAGTCGCTATTTGAAGAGACAGCCGTAACAAGCGCAGTCCAGTCGCCTAACACAATGCCTGCCGCCATTCCGCTCACTCCGCCAAGTACTTTTGCGATAGCACTAGGATCACCGGCTTCTGTTTTGGGTACCGTGATAACGTTGTTGTTGCTGTCAAGGCGTGATTCATTAGTAACAATATCTTTAGCTTGCTCTTGAGCTGCTAAGTAGTTAGTAATGGGAACACCGGTATTAGCAAACTGAATACCACCTCCATCGAGTGAGCCCCATTGCACACCTAAATTTGCGCCATCACTTTCTGACATCTCGACGATCATAGCTTCAATCAACACCTGCGCACGGCGAATATCAAGCTGCGCTATTACGCTTTCGAGCGCTTTCATGATATCGGGTGGCGCTGTGATAACTAGCGAGTTAGTTCCTTTGTGCGCAGAGATTTTAACATCTCCCGCCGCTTGAGGAGCCGCTTTTGCTGCGCCGCCTTGTTTTTCTGCGACTAAATTATCAGAGACGCCTTTTAGCACGCTTACCACATCTTCAGCGTTTGCATAGCGCAGATACAGCACGCGGTTATTACCGGTCGTCGCCATCTCTCTATCAAGCTGGCGAATGAGTCTTTTGATCCTATCGCGCACTTTAGGCTCGCCTGAGATCAGCACCGCATTGGTGCGCTCGTCGGCGACAAAAGTCGGCTGCAGCATTGCAGAGTTGTTAGCCCCGCCGCCGACTTGCTTGTTGAGTTTTTCAACAATGCGCACAATTTCAGAAGCTGCAGCATGCTCAAGTTGCACAACATCAACCTCAGTATTGCCGGCTTGGTCAACGCGAGTAATGATGTCGGCTAAGCGATTAACGACCGCCGCACGCCCTGTTATCATTAAAATGTTAGCAGGATCATAATGGACAACGTTACCTTCCGCAGCATTATCAATCAGTTGGCGCAGTAGCGGAGAAAGCTCTCGCACTGAGACGTTCTTGACAGAAATGACGCGTGTGATAACCATGTCACCGGTTGCGGGTTCTTTACCACCTAGAACAGGAATAGAGTCTTGCTTAGCATTTTTAGAGGGCATAACTTTTAAAAGCCCGTTGTCGCCTTCGACCACAGTAAAGCCGTAGACAGATAAAACGCTAAGGAAAAATTGATAATACTGTTCCTGGTTCAGAACATCGTAACTGCGAACGTTGATTTTGCCGCGTACCGCTGGATCGACAACGATCGTTTTGGACAAATTACGACTGACAATATCAACGAATTCTTGGATTTCGATACCTTTAAAGCTTGCGCTGTATTCAGCTGCAAAAGCACCGAAGCTGTGTGCCGCTAGCACACTGGCAATCAACCATGTTTTACGTTTTTTCCACGTATTCACTTTGCTCTCCGTTTACAGCCAAAACAGGCTACAGACCGATATACACCTTATGAACCTGACCATTGCGAAGCACCGTCAAGTTTATCTCCGTGGCATCGGATAAATTTTGCCAAATTTGTGTAAGTTCAGCGGAATCAGTTAAATTGACCCCGTTTATTTCTGTTGCAATATCCCCTTCTTTTAAATCAGTTTGCGCAAAAAGCCGCTTGTCGCCACCCGGGGAAACGCGGTAGCCAACAAGTTTTTCGCCGCTTCGTTGCATAGATAGCGTGATGTATTTCAGCAGCGATTGGGGATTTTTTAAGATCTCTTGTTTTATTTGATCTAGTTGTCTGTTATTACCTGCGGTTGTTTTGGCAGGCCTTGTACGGCTGGCTTGTGCTGTGGCATTTTTGCCATTAGCCATTTTGGGCAGCACGCCTTGCGCTATTGCTGATTCTGCGTCCGCGCCTTCAAAGAATAAGATTTCGTCGACACCGGAATTTTTGATAACGATGCGATCGCTAAATACTTGTGCCAGCGTAGCTTGAGAGCCTTTAATTGTATCGCCAACCGTGTAGGATTCTTGCAATTCGCCGTTAGCGATAATGGCTATTCCTTGCTCAGGCACTGAGCTTGCCACGATACCCACCAAAGTCACTTTAAGCTTGGTGCGCGGCGCACTTGAGATCATGGCGGAAGGATCTTCTGCCTCATATTTCCCAAAAAAATTCTGCTTAATGAGCTGGCCAATTTGGTAACTTGGCGCGGCAGGAGGCGGTGGCTGTGGCGGTGCTTTGGGTTTTTTTGCTGTCTGTGTAGTGGCCTGCGGCCCAACCCAGCTCCACGCAACGCGACCTAATGCCCATGCACTTAAGATAAGCAAAATGACAGTAATAATTCGCGCCATAATAATTGGCGTCTGCCTGCCAACACGGAAATTTTGTGCTGCAAGCGGCTTTATTTTAACTGAAACCATTTTTATCAAAATTCACCCTGAGTATTTGATTGCTATCCGTAGTAATTCAAAGAATTCACCGTTGCCGAGCAAATTAAATTCGCGCAATAAATATTTATTGCTGTAGCAGGTTAGAGCCCCAACTAGTCAATAATTTGTTATACAAAAAATGTTATTTGATTTATCAGTATGAAATCAAACAAGTTCATTGCTTATTACACCTATTGTTGCGCTATTTTTCTATTCTATCGAGTTAATTAAAAATAAGTTATTGCGTTTTTACTTTATGAGTCAATTTTCTTGATACCTGTGCAAGTTATTTATTATTAACACAATTTGGACAAGCTAAATGCTTTCAAATTCAACGTTAACGCTTGCTAGACTTGAAAATAGCTGATCATCCCCCATGTTAGTTGTTTAAAAAATGAAATATTGCTGTTGTCGTTATTAATTAAATTTTTTATTTATCAATGGTCTCTTGTTTAGGAATATGTTTGTGAAAGCAAAAAATAGCATGCCCGCCGTTTCTCTTTCGATAAGATTAGATAAGTGGCTGTGGGCCGCTCGATTTTATAAAACGCGCGCTATTGCAAGAGACATGATCCTTGGTGGGCAAGTTCATTATAATAATCAGCGAATTAAGCCTGGAAAAATTGTTGAACTTGGCGCAATTGTCAGTGTTCGCCAAGGCGCGGTGGAAAAAATTGTCCGCATTGAAAAGTTAGAAGAACAAAGATGCTGCGCAACGCATGCGCAGACACTGTATCAAGAAACGCAACAAAGTATAGCTAAGCGTGAGCTGCGTGCGTTAGAACGCACATTGCTTGCCGATAATCCAAGTCCTAAACGTCGCCCTAATAAAAAGCAGCGCCGCGACTTGATCAACTTTAAAAACAGTACCGATTGATGCCAACGAGGTTTACATGGCTTTTGATTCTTTGCACCGTTATTTATTTGAAAATGCCAACGTGCGCGGTGAACTAGTTCAGCTTTCTCATTCTTATCAAAGTCTTATACAAGGCAAACCCTACCCGCAGCCTATTGCACAGTTGCTTGGTGAAATGATGGCGGCCACATCTCTTTTAGCGGCCACGCTAAAGTTTAAAGGGCAAATTACTGTGCAAATTCAAGGTGACGGTCCCGTGTCGCTTTTGGTTATCAACGCGACTCATGAGCAAGTCATGCGTGGTACCGCGCGCTGGAGCGCTGATCTGCCAAACAGCACAACATTGCCGAGTTTGCTGGGTAAGGGGCAGATGACGATCACACTTATTTCAGAAAAAAATGATAGATATCAAGGTATTGTTTCAATTGAGCATGACACTCTGCAAGCGTGCCTTGAAGAGTATTTTGAGCGTTCAGAGCAGCTAAACACTAAGCTGTGGCTGCGCGCTGGCACAATTGATGGTAAGGCAGTTGCAGCCGGTATGCTGCTACAAGTTTTGCCTGAAAATGGCTGCGAAAACAATGAGTTCGAGCATTTAGTGCAGTTAACTCAAACCATTAAAGATGAAGAGCTGTTTACTTTAGATG
>JBOFXO010000352.1:0-9314 GCA_051654185.1 Vibrionaceae bacterium
GGATCTGCAGTTTTTTGGCTGATTTTGCATGGCTTTTGCTCTCATCGCGCCCAACTAAAACGCCTGCTAAAATGGCGCTAAAGATCGCAGCAATCGGCCGAATGATGGCCATAAATGGCCCGAGCAGTGCGTAAGAGACAGAAATAGAATCAATGCCCGTTTCGGGAGTTGATATTAAAAAAGAAGTGGTAGCTGCTTTTGAAGCACCCGCGCGGCGCAGGCCAATGGCGGTAGGGATCACGCCACATGAGCACAAAGGCAAGGGCGCGCCAAGTAGAGCTGCTTTGATTACCGACTTAACGCCTTGTCCACCAAGCTGTTTTTCCATCCATGCCATCGGTACAAATTCTTTGATAAGACCTGCGAGTGTCAGACCTAGCAGCAGCCAAGGCGCAGAGGCAAGAAATAGTTCTAAAAAATTGCTAAATAGCATATGAGCTCCTAGCGAACATGCGTTCGCGCAAATCAATCACGCAGATAAAGCAATCCTACTGCCGCACGTGGTTTTGTGCAATGTACGTTGCATTCAAGCAAGAAGAAATAAAAAACGTAGAAGTTAGAGCGCAACTTAGCGGTTTTGTTTTGCGATTAGTCGCGCAAAGCGGCGCTTTTTAGTTAGCTTTCTTCTTTATGAGAAAGCGCGGTTTGCTAGAAAATTTGTTTGTATCAGCAAGGTGGCCATGAAGGCCACGTTACGGCTTGCACAGTTTATACAGGTCTTTGGCAGCGAGGGCTTAAATTTTTACTTTTTGCTTGCTGGTATAAAGCCTTAGCTTGCGGCTGCAAATTTTGCAGCTTTGAGATCCGCGTTGTATCGCTAGGGTGGGTGGATAACAGCTCGGGCGGAGCGCCTTTATTGTTAGCGCTCATGTTTTTCCAAAGCTCAATCGCCTGCGCCGGATCAAAGCCCGCGCTTGCCATTAAATCGAGCCCAAATTGATCCGCTTCACTTTCTTGCGTGCGGCTATAAGGCAGCGTGACCCCAACTTGTACGCCAAGCCCAAGTGCGGCCATGGTCAGCCCGTGGTAGCTGCTGCCTTGCAAAGCGGCATCGGTCAGGCTAAGCGCTGTGTCGGTGATTTGGCTGCGTGATAAACGCTCGTTAGAGTGGTTGGCTAGCACGTGCGCAATCTCGTGACCAATAACGGCGGCGAGCTGATCTTGCGTTTTAGCCACTTGCAAGAGGCCTGTGTAAATGCCCACTTTTGCACCTGGCAAGGCAAAGGCGTTGGCTTGTTTAGAATCAAAAACCACCACTTCCCAGTTGCTGATAGCGTAGCTTTTAGGCACTTGTGCGCTGATGGCCTTGGTCACGCAGTTGACATAGCTGATGATCTTTTGATCTTTGCTGATTTTTTCTTGCTTTTTGATTTGTGCGAAAGATTGCACGCCAAGCTCGCTCATCTGCTGCGGTGAAAAGAGTAGCACCTGATTGCGCCCTGTGGGTGACATCACGCAGCTTGGCAGCATGCCAACGACGCCAAATAAAGTGGCATAGATAAAACGTTTCATTGCCCATCTCCTTGAACATTAAAGATAAACAGCATAAAAAATGGCGGACGCGCAAAAGCCTGCAAATTTAGTTTTACCACAAAAAAAAGATTGCAACCAGCCAGCTAAAAGAGAAGGCAAGGGTGAAAAAAATTGCTGTGATCAAAGAAAGCTATAAAAGGCAGGTACGTCAATAATAAGCTATTTTTTTGCAACGTGATAACTCTCACGCTATTCACTTAATTTGGTAAAAAAAATTCATAAAAACAGCTTAAAAAGTTAACTTGCTGAAATTAAAGAAATAATTATCAATAAGTCCTTTTTTACATAGCCTCTTTTTTGCCTAAACAGGGGCTTTATTTTTAAAATTTGTGAACAGTCCTCTCTTTTAATGTCAATTAAAGTCTACTTTTACTTAACCAAAATTATTAAAAACAGCTTGTGCCTGCTTATACTAGGTCAACTTGAGATGATAAATAGGTTTGAATTTTATTTTCTCAATTTCTAAGTCTACTTTTGCATGGAGTTAGTTATGGAAATGAAACGCATCTATCTGTTTTGCTCAGCGGGCATGTCAACTTCGCTGTTAGTTAGCAAAATGAAAGCGCAAGCTGAAAAGTATAAAGTTCCTGTGATCATCGAAGCTTACCCTGAAACGCTTGCGGCAGAAAAAGGGCAAAATGGTGATTTGATTTTACTTGGACCGCAGATCTCTTACATGCATGCTGACATGCAGCAGTTATTTCCTAATAAACCTGTGGAAGTGATTGATAAAAGCCTTTATGGAAAAGTAGATGGTTTAGGTGTGCTTCAAGCAGCCGTAGCTGCTATTAAAAAGCACAGCGCAAAAGAGCTTGCCTAGAACGATAAGGAGATCGTCATGAGTACAGCACTACAGTCTCTTGAAAAGGTGATTTTGCCACTCGCGATTGCGCTTGGTAAACAGCCGCATATTAATGCAATAAAAAATGGTTTTATCAAATTAATGCCTTTAACCTTGGTCGGCGCTATGTGCGTATTGATCAATAACGTTTTTTTAAGTTTTGGTGAAGGTTCTTTCTTTTTTACTATCGGTGTTCGTTTAGATCCCGCGCTTATCGCTTCGCTAGAAGGTTTTAAAGGGATTGGCGGTAATATTTATAATGGTACCTTAGGTATTATGGCCTTGATGGCGCCATTTTTTATTGCGCACGCCCTTGCTGAAGAGCGCAAAGTTGACCCACTTGCGAGCGGGCTTATCGCTATCGCCGCCTTTTTGACCTTGACTCCTTTTAACGCCGGTGGCGCTTATGCGGTAGGGGCAAACTGGTTAGGTGGTGCAAACATCATCTCTGGTATGCTTGTTGGTCTTGTTGTGGCTGAAATGTTTGCGTTTATTATCCGCCGTAATTGGGTGATAACACTGCCAGATAGCGTGCCTGAAACTGTTTCTCGCTCATTTTCAGCGCTGATCCCAGGCTTTGTGATCTTGTTCTTGTTTGGCGTACTGTCAATTCAATTTGATGCAAGCAGCAATTTTCACCAAATGATCATGGACTCCATCTCTAAACCGCTTGCTAATGTTGGCGGACTTGTGGGCTGGGTTTACATCGTACTTTCTTCATTCCTATGGTTTTTTGGTATTCATGGCATGCTGGCGCTGACAGCGTTAGAGCAAAGCGTGCTGTTCCCCTTTACGTTAGAAAACGTTGCGCTGTTTAACCAATATGGCTCAGTTGATGCAGCGATTGCTGCCGGTGAATCGTTCCACTTTTGGGCAAAACCCATCATGGATTCGTTCGTCTTTTTAGGCGGCACAGGGGCAACCTTGGGTCTGATTTTGGCCATCTTCATGGTGTCGCGCCGTGACGATTACCGTCAAGTGGCAAAATTGGGCTTACCTTCTGGGGTGTTTCAGATCAATGAACCGCTGCTGTTTGGTCTGCCAATCATCATGAACCCAATTTTGGTGGTGCCATTTTTGCTGGTGCATCCTGTTTTGATGTTGATCACCATGTTTGCTTACCACATTGGCTTTATTCCGCCAATCACCAACATTGCGCCATGGACTATGCCGACAGGGCTTGCCGCTTTCTTTAACACTAACGGCAGTATCTCTGCGTTTATCCTTGCCATTTTCAACCTTGGTGTGGCAACCGCGATGTACATTCCGTTTGTACTGATAGCAAATAAAGCACAAGCCGTAGTTGATGATAAAGAAGAAACAAATAGCGAAGAAGAAATCGCATTGTCGTTGAAATTTTAAATGCCGATAGAGGGAGGGCTCCTCCCTCTTTTTTTGGAGAAATACCATGCAATATAATTTTCCAAAGTCTTTTTTTTGGGGAAGTGCAAGCTCAGCGCCGCAAATGGAAGGGGCGGCTTTTGCTGATGGAAAATCGGCCAACATTTTTGACCAATGGTATAAAATGCAGCCTGAGCTCTTTCATGCTCAAATCGGTCCGACAGAGACTTCCACTTTTTATAAAAATGCCAGCCAAGACATCGCGCTACTCAAAGAGCTCGGCCACAACAGTTTTCGTACCTCAATTTCTTGGTCACGCCTGATCCCTGATGGTGTCGGCGCTATCAATCCTAAAGCGGTAGAGTTCTACCACCATATTTTTGACACCATGCTGCAAAATGGCATCACGCCGTTCGTTAACCTTTATCACTTTGATATGCCTTGGTGCATGCAAGAGCGTGGAGGCTGGGAAAGCCGCGAAGTGGTAGAAGCGTATGCTCGCTACGCCAGTATCTGTTTTGATTTATTTGGCAGCAAAGTGAAATACTGGTTTACCTTTAATGAGCCGATTGTACCGGTAGAGTGCGGCTATCTTGGCGACTACCATTACCCGTGTGTGGTGGATTTTAAGCGCGCGACAACCGTCGCTTACCACACAGCCCTTGCGCACGCGAGCGCAGTTGCCGCTTACCGTCGCCAGCAACAAGACGGCCAAATTGGCGTGATTTTAAACTTAAGCCCCACTTATCCGCGCTCGCAAGATCCTTGTGATTTGCAAGCGGCCAAGATTGCTGATCTGCTGCTTAATAAAAGCTTTTTAGATCCCAGCATTAAAGGCAACTACTCGCCTGAGCTGATTGCTTTAGTCAAAGAGCACGATCTTATGCCACAAGTGGTTGATGGCGATAAAGAATTGCTCGCCGCTGGCACTGTTGATCTGCTCGGAATTAACTACTATCAGCCGCGCCGCGTTAAAGCTAAAGACACGCCTTGCAGCGGCAACGCCCGCACGCCAGAAGATCTGTTTGATTTTTATGAAATGCCAGGTCGTAAAATGAACCCGCACCGCGGCTGGGAAATTTACGAGCAGGGCATTTACGATATTTTGAGCGATCTGCGGCTTAATTACGGCAATATTGCTTGTTATATCTCAGAAAACGGCATGGGCGTTGAAGGCGAAGAGAAATTTTTGAATAGTGCCGGCCAAATTGAAGATGACTACCGAATTGATTTTATTAAAGATCATTTACGATGGGTACACAAAGCACTGCAAGAGGGGAGCGCTTGTCAGGGCTATCACCTTTGGACATTTATTGATAACTGGTCGTGGCGCAACGCTTACAAAAACCGTTACGGTTTAGTGCGCTTAGATCTAACAACGCAGCAGCGTAGCGTGAAAAAAAGCGGGCTTTGGTTTAGCCAAACTGCGCAGCAAAATGGCTTTAATGACGAGTAATAAAGATCTTAACGTTTAAGAAAAAGTGTCACTGCTGCTTAGCTTTGCATATAAGGCAAGGCTAAGTAGCAAGTAACATGTTGAATTGTGGACAAAATGCGATGGGCATATACATATATCGAGAAGCAAAAATTTTTGCTAACAAACCGTTTGCAATGTTCATTTATAACAAACAGAGCAGCGACTCAGGGCTGCACCAGCACGAGTATTATGAGTTCACTGTTGTGCTAACGGGCCGTTATTATCAATATGTTAATGGTAAGCGCGTACTGCTTGAGCGCGGCGATTTCACTTTTATCCCTATCGGCTCGCAGCATAAAAGCAGTTACGATTTTGGTACGACACGCATTTTAAATGTCGGGATCAAAAAAGAGTATTTTGAGCGCTATTTTAAGGCGCTGTTGCCAGAGAATTTTATTGCCTCTCAAGCTTACTCATTAAGCACCGAATTTTTAAATTACATCGAATCACTTTTGATCTCGCCGCTGTTTTGCGAAGAGAATATGACAGAGTTTTTGGACGTGTTAACTTTTGCGGTGATGAACAGAATTCGTCACTATAAAGAGCCCTTTGTCAGCGAAGAGATCCCCGCGTGGCTGCAAGAGGTGGTTGAGACCATGCACCGGCGCCAATATTTTTCTAAAAATGCACTCGCGGCGATGGTCGCGCTTTCTGGCAAAAGCCAAGAGTATCTCACGCGTGTGATGCGCCGCTATTACAACAAAACGCCGATGCAGCTGATCAATGAAATTCGTATTAATTACGCTAAGTTACAGCTAGAAGTGACCCACGACTCGATAGCGGATATCGCGTTTGACTCAGGTTATAGCGACGTGAGTCTTTTTATCAAAAATTTTAAAAAACTGACCTCTTTTACCCCTGGAAATTACCGAAAAACCATGTTTTCTAAATTATCGGTGAGTGCTTAGCCGATATTTTCAATAGTCGATTTTGCGAGGTTTGTATGTCACAACAAATTAAAGTGGTTACCATTGGCGGCGGGAGCAGTTACACGCCTGAGCTTGTGGATGGTTTTATCAAGCGTTATCACGAGTTACCCATTAGTGAATTGTGGCTGGTTGATGTTGCTGAAGGTCAAGAAAAACTCAATATTATCTTTGACCTATGCCAAAGAATGATTGAAAAGGCCAAGGTGCCGATGCGCCTTTATAAAACGCTCAATCGTAAAGAGGCGCTGCCTGGCGCTCATTTTGTCACAACGCAGCTTCGGGTCGGTCAGCTTGCAGCGCGTGCGCTTGATGAAAAAATTCCCTTAAGCCATGGCCTGCTTGGGCAAGAGACCAATGGTGCCGGCGGCCTATTTAAAGGCCTGCGTACCATTCCTGTTATTTTTGACATTATTAAAGATGTGCAAAAATTGTGTCCCGATGCGTGGGTCATTAATTTTACAAATCCCGCCGGTATGGTGACCGAAGCTGTGCACCGCCACACTGATTTTAAACGTTTTATTGGTGTGTGTAATATTCCTGTTGGTATGCAGATGTTTGTGCGTGATGCGCTTAAAGTGCAGCCTACTGATAAATTGTCGATGGATCTGTTTGGCCTTAACCATTTGGTTTTCATCGGTGATGTGCTGGTCAATGGTCAATCGCGTTTTAAAGAATTGCTTGAAGGCGTCGCTGACGGCTCGCTTGTCAGCGCAAGCTCGGTGAAAAACATTTTTGATCTGCCGTTTGATGCTGATTTTATTCGCGGCCTTGGACTTTTGCCCTGCTCGTATTTGCGTTACTACTTTAAAGAAAAAGAGATGCTAGGTATTGAGCTTGGCGAATTTTATAAAGGCGGCGCGCGCGCGCAGGTTGTGCAGGGAATAGAGAAAAAACTCTTTGAATTATATAAAGATCCCGCGTTGTGCGAAAAGCCTAAAGAGCTTGAGCTACGTGGCGGCGCTTATTATTCGGACGCGGCTTGTGAGGTGGTCAGCGCTATTTATAACAATAAGCAATCTGAGCATTATGTTATCACTCCGCACTTAGGTCATGTGACCAATATTCCTGCGGATTGGACGGTGGAGATGACGTGCACCATCGGCGCTGATGGGGTGAAGCCGCACCCGCGTTTGACGCAATTTAACCCGAAAGTGACAGGGCTTATCCACATGATCAAAAGTTTTGAGATTGCGGCGGGCGAGGCGGCGGTGAGCGGTAAAATGACGGATCTGCTGCTTGCGATGAACTTAAACCCGCTGATCCACTCCGATCTCGACGCAAAAAAGATTGCGCAAGAGCTGCTCGTTGCGCACAAAAAACACCTACCGCAATTTGCTCAAGCGATTGATGAGATCGCGCAGGCTTAACCTTTAGCTAACAATTAAAGCGCGGCTAAGGCTGCGCTATTTAAGGAGCTTTCATGCGTAAACTTATTATCAATGCGGATGATTTTGGCCTGTGCCGCGCGCAAAACTATGGGATCATTGAGGCTTTTATGCGCGGGGTGGTAAGCTCGACAACCGCGATGGTTAACCAAAAGGGCAGTGAGCATGCAGCTTGGTTAGCAAAAGAGTGCCCTGCGTTGCCGGTTGGGCTGCATTTTGTTTTAAGTTTAGGAAAGCCGCTTAGCAAGCTTAGCTGCTTAGTTAATGAAAAGGGCGAGCTTGGCAAATGGATTTGGCAATTTAGCGAAGAAGGAAAACTGGATTTGGCTCAAATTGAGGCCGAGCTTGAGCTTCAATTTCAACGGTTTATACAGCTTTTTGGCAAAAAGCCGACTCATATCGACAGCCACCATCACGTGCATTTGCTGCCGGCTATTTTTCCGCTCGTAGAGCGTTTTGCCGCAGCGCACAATTTACCGCTGCGCATTGATGATAATGCGTTAAAGCAGCATCGCTTGACAGCTTTGTGCGTGCGCCGCTGCACTAAATTTGACGACCGTTTCTATGGTAATGATTTAACACAACAAAATTTGCTGCAGCTGCTCGATGAGGGTATTGCTGCGGGCGTGAAATCGCTTGAGATCATGGTGCATCCTTCATTTATCGATGAAGAGCTGCAAAAAAGTGGCTATTGTCAGCAGCGGCTGACAGAGCTTGCGATTTTGACCGATCCGGCTTTGCCGGCGCTTATTGAAGAGCGCGGCTTTACGCTGGTCAGCTATGCGGCGCTGCAGCCAACCGCAGCTAAAACTTTGCCTGATGACGAAAGCGTTGCGGCATATTTTTCTCCCAAAGAGTGCTGCGCGGCAATTTAGCAAAAATGCTTTAAGCATACGCTGCTGCGTTTAGGTCGTTTCGGTTTTGCGTACTTAGGTTTGGCCTAATGAGATGGTTGTAAAGCAAAGGGATTTGATGGTGGTGATTTGTGAAAGAGTAAATTCATCTAGTTATCGCATCTTACCTTGCTTTAGGCTACAATCAATCTCGTATTTTTAGTTACTTTAGTAAGCCATGACACTACGCATTGCAATTAATGGCTTTGGCCGGATTGGCCGCTGCGTGCTGCGTGCTCTATACGAAAGCAATCAGCGTGAACAATTACAGATTGTTGCTATTAATGAGCCAGCAGATCCTCATGCCATCGCGCATCTGCTGCAGTATGATTCTACCCATGGCAAATTTCATCTGCCGGTAAGCTGTCGCGATAACACACTTGTTGTCGCAAGCGATGCGATAGCGCTAACGCATCAGCGTGCGCTAGACGAGCTGGATTGGCGTGCCCACAATGTTGACCTTGTCTTTGATTGTACTGGTGTTTACGGCAGCCGTGAGCACGGGCAATTGCATCTTGCAGCCGGCGCAAAAAAGGTGCTTTTTTCATGCCCTGGCGCTGCTGATTTAGATAAAACCATCATTTACGGTATTAATCACCATACTTTGACGGCAAGTGACACGCTGGTTTCTAACGGCTCTTGCACGACTAACTGCATTGTGCCGGTGCTACAAGTGCTGCATGACGCCTTTTTTATTCAATCAGGCTCCATCACGACCATCCATAGTGCAATGAACGATCAGCAAGTGACCGACTCTTACGGGCGCGATCTCTATAATGCTCGCGCGGCAAATCAGGCTATTGTGCCGGTTAATACGCAGCTGCATTTAGGCATTACACGAATATTTCCATTTTTTGCAAACAAATTTGAAGCCATTTCCGTGCGAGTGCCCACAATTAATGTGACAGCGATGGA
>JBOFXO010000353.1:0-3189 GCA_051654185.1 Vibrionaceae bacterium
TAGCCAGTAAAAAATGAAAATGGTGCACATTGATCTTCTGACTTGCTGCAAGCAAAGAAAACGCATTGATCTTTTTAGAAAAAGAAACCGTCGTTTTACGAGATAACACCACTTTTTGTAACTGTTCACTCGCTTTTACATCGCGATTATTTACCGATATTGCTGCCGGTAACCCCATCTTTTGCAATGCAAAATTAACCATCTCGCTCCAGCAAGCCTCATCTGGCGAGTGCGAAAGCGTGTTTTGCTGGCAATCTAGCGGGGGAAGCGCGGGTGGCGTAAAATTAAGCGCGTCAAGCGCTTCTTGCACGCCAGTAACATCTGCCTGTAAATTAAGCTGCAGCAGCCACTTTCCACCCTCACACATGATCTCAAGCTGCGGTAAGAAAAAAAAATCCTGTGCAGAAGTGCTATCTGCAGACCTTTGTGTAAACGGACGCCCGCCCCACACTCTTTGCGAACTTTGTAAGCCTTGCAGCGCCTGCTGCGCGCTATCAAAAGCCGCTATAGCACCTAACGCAAGCACCGTTTTTGTGCCACTGCGTGACTGCCAAAAACATTTTGGATACAAAGGCTGTGCGTCAAGCCATGTTAGGGGATCAAAGGGTTCATCCCAGCAAAATTGCGCTTGCCAAAGATTTGGAATATTGCGTGACGCCTTAAGATCATTTTTTAATAAATCAATCAGTTGACTAAAGTTTGGTAACATAACGACTCTGAGTGACAGCAAGCTTGCAGCTATTTTTACAATAGCCATAAAGGATGATAATCATACGCACATCTGTGCGGCATGCGATATTGTCACCGAAAAAACGCGCTAGCAATACCAATTTATTTGCAAACAAAAAATAATCTTTGCAGCAGCATTCAAAGACGGCAAAAGTTGGCTATTTCTTCTTTGACAAATTTGCGACTTATTGCAAACAAAGGGTTACCACACAGCGCCGCTTAGTGTACTTTATTCTTTTTTCTTTATAAAACTAGGACAGTTATGAGCAGCCCAGTGACCCTGCCAACAATAGCGATGTCATCTAAACTTGATAATGTCTGTTACGACATTCGCGGCCCCGTTATGAAGCAAGCAAAAAAGCTTGAAGAAGAAGGGCACAAGATTTTAAAACTCAACATCGGCAATCCGGCAGCTTTTGGCTTTGACGCGCCTGATGAAATTTTGCTTGATATGATCCGCAATCTTCCTACCGCGCAGGGCTATTGCGACTCGCAAGGGATCTATTCGGCGCGCAAAGCGGTCATGCAGCACTATCAGCAGCGCGGCATGCTTGATCTGACCATTGACGACATTTACCTTGGCAATGGCGTATCAGAGCTTATCGTGATGGCGATGCAAGCGCTGCTAAATAGCGGCGATGAGCTGCTCGTGCCAGCGCCAGATTATCCGCTATGGACCGCCGCCGTATCACTTTCAGGTGGCTCGCCCGTGCATTATCGCTGTGATGAAGAAGCCGATTGGTTTCCAGATATCGCCGATATTCGCGCAAAAATCACAAGCAAAACCAAAGGGATAGTTTTGATCAACCCAAACAATCCCACCGGCGCGGTTTACAGTAAAGCGCTACTGCTAGAAATTGCGCAGCTTGCACGTGAGCACAATCTTATCATCTACTCTGATGAGATTTACGACAAGATCCTTTACGATGACGCCGTACACCACTCAATTGCGGCGCTAGCGCCAGATCTTTTTTGCGTAACCTTTAGCGGTTTATCTAAATCCTATCGTGTATGCGGCTTTCGCTCTGGCTGGATGGTGCTTACAGGGCCTAAGCAGCAAGCAAAAGGTTATATTGCAGGGCTAGATATGCTGGCATCGATGCGCCTGTGTGCTAACGTGCCAGCGCAGCACGCCATTCAAACTGCGCTAGGCGGCTATCAGAGTATCAACGAGCTGATATTGCCAGGCGGGCGGCTGTTAGAGCAGCGCAATAAAGCATTTGAGCTTATTAATCAAATCCCAGGCGTAAGCTGCGTTAAGCCGAAAGGGGCACTGTATCTGTTTCCTAAAATCGACTTAAAACGTTATCGTATTCACGATGACGAAAAGTTAATGCTCGACTTTTTGCTGCAAGAAAAAGTGCTCATGGTGCACGGCACAGGTTTTAACTGGGACAAGCCGGATCATTTTCGTATTGTTTCACTGCCGCGCGTTGATGATTTAGAGCTCGCCATCACCCGCTTTGGCCGCTTTTTAGCGCATTACCATCAAGGCTAGCCCATATCAAAAGCCAGCTTGAGCGCGCTGCAAGCTCGCTGGCTTTAAAATCAATTCTCAATAGAACTGTAGTTTGCGGCAGATTTACTTGCCAAAGAAGGTTAGCTGGCAAATACCATCATCTCTTTTTAAGGCTGCGGCATTTTTGTTAAGGTTTTATATAAAACAAGCTTTGGTATGAGCCAGTTATGCAACCCACAGCCCCTCACAATCTAGGCGCAAACGGCGCAGCACAAGCTCAAGAAGCGGCAGGCAGTCCGCCGTCACCAGACCAACCGCCATTTAACATCACCGCCGTTCACAATACAGATGAAGTATCTTCTTCTTTGCTTGGTGATTGGCAGCTGATAACCACACTTGAAGTTCAAAACCTTGCAAACATTACCCTGCATCTGCAAACGCAAACGCAAACGCAAACGCAAACGATGCAGGCTACAACAAAAAACCAAGGCAGCACCGATACAGCGCAAAGCTCGCCACTGTTGATGCAGCCATTTCAGAACGCCACAGCTATCACAGCAGCGTTCACCGTGGAAGAATTGCCTGCGCAAGAGGGTAAAGAGCCGCAGTGCTACCATTTAGATGGTTTTGCTAATCGCAATCGCCTTGCATTAAACCCAATCAATGCAGCTGATCGCCAAATAGCTGCGGAGCACAGCTGTACAATTGTTTGCCAAGCTACGTTAAATGCCATGGAGGTGCTCGCAGATGCTGCCATTTGCATTGAAAACCATGCGCTAGAGCAAACACTTACAGCAAGACAGTCCCTAAAAGAAATCAAATTTCGCCGTCATATTGCACCTATTACCGCTGACGCTCAACCGCAGCGACAGAGTGGCGCAATGCAACCTGATGCTGCTGAGCAGCAAAATGACCTAGTAACTAAAACTCAAAACAATGACGACGCTGTGAAAGAGCGGCTACTCGATCTTATTGAACGCTCGCACTATCACTTTAACCCT
>JBOFXO010000354.1:0-9759 GCA_051654185.1 Vibrionaceae bacterium
AAGCAATACCGCAAAGCTGTTTTACTAGCTTTTGCCGCTGGAGTCAGAGCACAATTTTTCCGCCCCTTCATCTCCAAAAACAGCACAGATTTTCGTTAGTAAGGTGCATCTGCCGCGGTTTCCCCAGCTCAGAAAGCAAAAAAATTGAGCGACCATTCAACGCAGCTTTTTTTCGCATAACCGCCGGCCCGTTCAGCGCTTTTTTTACAAAAGCTTAGCTTGTTGCCGCTTTAATTTGGCAGTAAAAACTAAAGGCCGCCAATTCGGCAGCCTATTTCAATACATTTGTCAGACTAACGCCTTATGGGCGCCTTATGGGCATTTTTTCAGGCTGATGTGCCAGTTTGCGCCAGACTGCACCTGATGTTTATCAGCAAAGCTATCCATATTAAGCGCAACCGAAACCTGTAGCAGGCTGTTGAGGTAAACCAGCGGCTGGCCTTCTGCTACATCACCAAAACTACTCACGTAAGGAGCCTTGCCGTCAAACTTCACCATATCCCCAGCGCTGATCTTGATGCAAGCGTTGTCGCCCTTGTTGATCCCAGCCTTAGTCAGCAGCGCATCGTCGATATTGGTCCAGATGTTGCCATACTGAACATCGAGGATCGGAATTGTGCCCTTCAGAGTGCCGTCTTCCTCAACCACCGCGGGTTGATACGGGATCTTCACCACTTCAGCGGGCAGCAGCGGGCCAACTTGCTCATAGCTGATGGCTCCTGAAGCCAGCCGCGCACCGGTGTAGGCATAAACATCGCGACCGTGGAAGGTATAAGACTTCTCAGAGCCCTTAAGGCGATTGCCCTTCTCATCTATCTGGCGCACAGCTTCAATACCAAAGTGCTCAGCGATCAGCGTTAAAGTGCCGTTGTCAGGAGTCACGATATAGTGACCGCTTTTAGTCTTAAGTACCACTGACTTACGATCGGTACCCACACCGGGGTCAACCACACTGACAAATACGGTGCCTTGAGGCCAGTATTGCAAAGTTTGGTAGAGGCGGTAAGAGGCTTCCCAGATGTTATAAGCAGGGATTTCGTGGGTCAGATCATAGATTGGTAGGGTGCGGTCTACCCCAAAAGCAACCCCTTTCATGGCAGGCACTGCGCCATCTTTAACACCAAAATCAGTCTGGATAACCAGCGCTTCGGAGGCTGCGGCAATACCGCTAGCAAGCATAAGGGCGAGCGCGATGGCGCGTGGAGCGGTGCGAATATTCATATCTAAACTCCTGAAAAACCTGAGGATACCGAACAGCAACAGTCGATTAGACTGCCAGCAATAGTTTTTTTTGCAAGGCTATTACGCAAAAACGAGACATTGTGCACAGAAAAAAGTGGACTATGGCGCGCAAAAAAAGAGGTCCATTGGGCAACAAGTAAAACGCATTAGTAGCTGAAAGTTCGTTTATTTAAGCAGCCCCCCCCTGCAGCATGAGCTAAACCTTAGCTTTACCATCCACACTCAAATTATTATAAACAATCATCGCAACTGCCTATGATACCTAATGCTACGCATAAAATATTTTGTACTTTATTTAAAAAGCAATAAACAAATGAGGCTATTTTGATGACTAATAAGAATAAATTTAACGTTACTTAATAGGTCATTATGCTAGATCCCGATAACAGCGCAGCCTCGCCTGCATTTAATTTAAGTGAACTACAGCAATTACTTTTAGGGTCGTTTGGTGGGCATCAAACAGGATCGCTTTCTGCATTAGTTGAACGGCTTCGCAACACAAACGAAATACCAAGCACACTTCGGACGCCAAGATCGCAATTGCAAGTAGTACAAGAATTGCTACAAACGCAACATCAAGCCACGCCGCTTAATGCTGTACCAGCAGGCAATCCAACTCGCCAGCAGCTTCAGTGCATCATGAACGCCCTCGCCTGCTACGAAAATCAGCCTACCTCTCATCCACAACATTTAACGCCAGAAGCTACACTAGCCTATCACGAGGCACAGCAAGCCCTTCATGTTGATCAGCCAGTAAATGCTGCCGCGCTACCAATTCTAGCAACTCACAGAAGCAGGCCTGCCGCCAATGTAACAGATGCGCAGCGCCGTTTGGCCTACCATACCGCGGGGCAGCTAAGGCCGCAGCTGGCGCACCACGCGGTTTTTACAGCAAGCCCCGCGCAAAGAATGAACATACTGTTACATCTTCACAGCTTAACAAGCAGCGAACTGCAACCTTCACTGCCGCTTACTCGATCTGATCTTGCTTTATTTATCAATCAACGCGATGACAATGCAAGCTCACGCTTAAACTATCTGCAGATCATGACCGCCACCTTACGCGGCTCGCCAAATGCCGTAATCGTAAATCAAATCAATGCATTATTAAGCACACAGCTGGCAAGTAACATTAGTTTTGCACAAGTTTTAGTGCCGCATGCAACAGAACACATCAGCGAAGCGGCGCTCTTAGGCACCTTTAACAACCTAACACCTGAAGCACAGCAGCTGTTTTTATTAAAATGGTCACGTGCCATTTTACAAATTAGCCAATTGATCACTAGCGAGCTTGCGCAAGCAAGTCAGCTTCCATCCACCTCTAGGCCTGTACCACCTTCTAGCCGCCCAACAAGCAGCCAGCAACAGCAAGGCCCTCAGGTTACTCCAGCAACCGATAAAGCTCAGCCGTTAACCCCTAACCAACAGATAATTAACGAATGTCGCCGAACATTAGAGAGGGCCTGCGGGTATGAGGGCGTATTAAGAGAGCTTGATCGTAAAGCTTTAGAAATGAGCGCCTTTGGATTCAATCCTGCGCCCACGGAAAAATTTGCTGAGCTGGTTAATGAAGGTAAAAAATTGCTCAATAAACTAAATAGCCACATGCCGATTTTGCTGGAAGATGCACAATTAATCAAAGAAATCCAACTAGCCTATGCTTCAGTTTTAAATGCAATGCTATTGGGTGATATCTTCTCGAAAATCAACCAAAAAGATCAAAATCCACCACCTTTATCGGTGAAATTTGCTTATTATCACTCGATCCTTGCTTATATTCAAAACGCACCACATCCGTGGGATATTGATGCTATCTATCAAAAAATAAATGCTCTTTTCAACAAATTTTCTGATGTCACCGATAAACATTACCATATCACAACGATTCCACTTGAGCGCTTCACTTTAGCCGACGTTCCACTAAATTCAAGGATAACGCTACCACATAACTACTGCTTAAAAGCATTAGGTTTACCTCCCGATGCAAATAACGCAGAAACCAGTCAAGCTTACAAAAGACTCTGTTTGCAGCATCATCCAGATAAAAATCTGGACAATTTAGAGCAAGCAAACGAGATGTTTTTGCGACTACAGATAGTGGCGGCATCGCTAAAAGGGAACTCCCCCTCAAATAGCTGGTGTTAAAGAGTGTTCTCGGACTATTACGCTGAAGATCCTATATGACAACATCAAAATTTACTGATGGCCAAATCATGGCGTTCCTCAAGCAAGCCGTGGTATGCCTTAAAAAAGTATACCGAAGAACAATTAAAGTCGGCAATCACTCAAGAAGCGATGGCAAAAAAGTGGTAAAGCCGTCGCAAAGCGGGAGCGCAATAAACCACTCGCGATTGGCTGCGATAATGGACCTAAGTTTATCAGCCGCAAATTTACAGCATGGGCCAAAAAGCACGAAATTAGGATTAATTATATTCAGCCCAGCAAACCTCAGCCAAATGCTTATATTGAACGAACGACACAACAGGACAATTAGATACAGCTGGTAAGCAAGTATCTGTTTGATACGCTTGAAGAAGCTCAAGATCATGCCACTAAATGGCTTTAGTTTTACAATGATGAAAGACCACATCAAGCTAATGGCGGAAGACCATCATTGATGGCGGCATAACCTCTGCTTTTAATGACAGTTAAAAATGGAATGTCACCATACCCAGCAACCGGTTACATTGCGAAAAACCCATCTAGCTTCTATTCTTGACCATAAATAAATTCATTCACAAATCAATTTGTTGTGCTAAAGAAGAGAGCGAGCATGGATCAGCTTGTTGCAAATTTTGTGCAATTTTACCAAGAGCTCAATAAAAGCACGCTCTATCGTTTAGCCGATCTTTATGATGAGCAGATTGTTTTTGATGATCCCGTTAATCAGATCACAGGGCTTGCAGCTCTTGAAGGCTACTTTGCTGGCTTGTATCAAAACCTTGATGCGTGTCAATTTGAGATCTTGCATGTTCAGCACCAAGAGCACCACGCCGCATTACGCTGGCGCATGCATTATCGCCACGCAAAATTACAAAATAGTGCGCCACGTACGCTACTTGGCGCAAGTTTTCTCGTTTTCGCGGCAAACGGCAAAATTGTCGCACAGCAAGATCACTATGATTTAGGTGCCATGATTTATGAAGCGCTGCCTATTTTAGGGCCAGCAATCCGACTCATCAAAAAAAGGTTAACTCTGTGATAAAGCGCGTTTTGATCACGGGCGCTACGTCTGGGATCGGTAAACAACTGGCTATCGACTATCAAAAAACCGACTGGCAAGTGTGGGGAAGTGGACGAAACCCTGAGCGGCTCAAAGCGTTAGCTCATGCTGGTATCTTTCCGCTTAGCTTTGATGGGCGCGTAGCCGAGCAATCGGCGCAACTAGCCAACAAATTGCCTCCTCTTGATTTGCTGATCTTAAACGCAGGTGACTGCGAATACATCGACATAGAAAAGGGGTTTGATAGCGCTCTTTTTGCGCGCATTATAGAAAACAACGTGATAGCGACAGGACACACGTTAGCGGCTTTTTTACCGCTTTTAAAACAAGGTGGTCGCTTAGCGATTGTCAGCTCATCGGTGACTTGGCTTGCTTTGCCTCACGCGCAAGCCTACGGCGCCTCAAAAGCGGCGCTCGACTATTTAGCAAACAGCTTACGCATTGATCTTGCGGAAAAAGAGATCGGCGTGACACTGATAAGACCAGGATTTGTCAAAACCCCGCTCAGTGATAAAAATACATTTGCGATGCCTTGCCTGCTTAGCGTAGAAGAGGCGTCACAACGCATCCAACAAGGGCTTGCCGCCGGCCACCATGAAATTGCGTTTCCACGCCGTTTTATCTGGCCGATGCGATTACTTAGCGCCCTTCCCCATTCGGCGTGGCTGGCGCTCGCTCGATATTGGTTTAGCAAAAGGAAGAAAGAGTGAGAAAAAAAATTGCTATCGTCGGCTCTGGTATTTCAGGTTTAACGGCGGGTTTTTTATTACATCCTCATCACGACATCACGCTCTTTGAAGCACAAGAGCGCCTAGGTGGGCATACCGCAACGGTAGACGTTTCCCAGCAAGGAAAGCGATATGCCGTTGATACTGGATTTATTGTATTCAATGATCGCACTTACCCTTTGTTTTTCAAGCTATTAGCACGTATTGGTCTGAAAGCTAAACCTACAGAAATGAGCTTTTCGATTAAAAGCCCTGATGGCCTTGAATACAATGGCCACAATCTTGATAGCTTGTTTGCCCAGCGCCGCAATCTTTTTCGCCCCAAATTTTATCGTTTTATTTATGAAATTGTGCGCTTTAATCGTTTAGCGCTGACATGGCTTGAAAAAAACAGACACGCTGTAGAAACACCATCTCTCACGCTCGAAGATTTTTTAGCGCAGCACGAATTTAGCGACTATTTTTCTCGCCACTACATTTTACCAATGGGCGCGGCTATCTGGTCATCAACTCTTGCCGATATGCGATCCTTTCCTCTTGCGTTCTTCCTGCGTTTTTTCGACCACCATGGTTTGCTCACCATCAATGACAGGCCACAGTGGTATGTGATCCCAGGCGGCTCTCGAGAATATATCGCTCCCTTAACGGCAGGCTGGCAAGACAAAATTCGCCTCAGCTGCGCAGTAACAAGCATTACACGCGCTGATAACGGCGTACACATTACTCATAAATTGGGCGAAGAGCACTTTGATGAGGTGATCTTAGCTTGCCATAGCGATCAAGCCCTTGCACTTTTAAACGACGCCAGCCAAGAAGAGCGCAACATCTTACAAGCGATGGCTTATCAGGCCAATGATGTGTGGTTGCACCTTGATGAGCGGTGTTTACCAAGCAGGCGCAAAGCTTGGGCGAGCTGGAATTATCAGCTGACAGAAGATGAAAAAATGCGGCCACTTGTCAGCTATAACATGAACATTTTGCAAGGATTGCAATCGCCAGAGCCATTTTGTGTCACGCTCAATGGCGCAGGACGGATCGACGAAAACCGCGTGCTCGAACGTTTTGTCTATCATCACCCTGTTTTTAATGAGCAAACTGTCCAGGCGCAAAAGCTGCGCGCGCAGATCTGTGGCCAGCAGCACACCCATTTTTGCGGCGCCTATTGGTACAACGGTTTTCATGAAGATGGTGTAAAAAGCGCAGTGGATGTTGCACGCCGTTTTGGTGGACAACTATGAGCAAGCTGGCCAGTGCCATTTGGCAAGGCACGGTCAACCATCGCCGTTTTGCACCGGTCAAACACAGCTTTGACTACAGCTTGTTTATGATGGGCATCGATCTTGATGAATTGTCTAAGCTTAATGATGGGCGCTGGTTTGCCGTAGAGCGGCGCGCCCTACTCTCTTTTTATCGACAAGATTATGTGCAAGGCGCAGATTCACTCAAGCAAGCGGTGTGGGATAAAGTAGCTGAGCTTGGCGGCGAAGCACAACCTCAAGCAAAAGTGGAATTTTTAGGTAATGTACGCTGCATGGGGATCTATTTTAGCCCAGTTAATTTTTACTTTTGCTACCACAAAGACCACCCGCGCTACCTTTTAGCGGAAGTTTCTAACACCCCTTGGCGGGAGCGTCATTACTATCTTCTTGATTTAGAAAATTTATTGCCGCACGACAAAGCGTTTCACGTTTCACCATTTATGGGACTTGCCATGCGCTATCATTGGCATGTGCAGGCAACTGGACCTAAAAGAATGATCCAAATTGCCAGCCTGCCGCAACAAGAAACCAGCAAACTGTTTGATGCCACATTAAAACTCACGCCACTGCCTTTTAATAGGCTCAATCTGCGGCGCACTTTGCGACACTGGCCGGCGATGACCTGTAAAATTTTATTCACCATCTATTGGCAAGCGCTGCGCCTTTTTATCAAGCGCGTACCCATTTTTGATCACCCTAAAAAGCGCATAACTTGATCTAAACGGTTAATCGCGCGCAGCAACAAGCAAGCATGAACTTAATATCGGAGAAAATTCCCATGGAATGGGCACAACAAAGCACAAACTCATTGGTCGACAAACAGCTCAAACGGGCATTTTTTAGTTTTTTGGATCAGTTACAACATGGATTTTTACAGTTACAAGAAGAAGGTGAGTTCCATGAGTTTGGCGATCCGGCTTGTGAATTAAAAGCCAAAATTGTGGTGCATGATCCGCGTTTTTATCGAAACATTTTGTTTGGCGGAAGCATTGCGGCAGGAGAAAGCTGGGTGGAAGGACTGTGGAGCAGCCCAGATCTCGTCAGCGTTGTGCGCTTGATTGCACGCAATTTACCGCAGCTTGATGCGCTCGAACGTCGCTTTAGCTGGCTTAGCATGCCCATCAACAAACTGCGCCATTGGATGAATCGTAATACGCCTAGTCGCTCAAGGGTCAATATTGCAGCCCATTACGATCTTGGCAACGATCTCTACCAGCTCTTTTTAGATGAGCAAATGCAGTACTCAAGCGCCATTTATCCCTCTTTGCATGCCAGTCTTTCTCAGGCGCAAGAACATAAATTGCACACCATTTGTGAAAGGCTTGCGTTACAGCCCGATGATCATCTGCTTGAAATTGGTACCGGCTGGGGCGGCCTTGCTCTGTACGCGGCCACCCATTATGGTTGCAAGGTGACAACTACGACCATCTCTCATGAGCAATATCAATTTGCCCGTCAACGCATCGAAGAGCAAGGGCTAACAGATCGCATCACGCTGCTGCAAAGTGATTATCGCGATCTGACTGGTCAATTTGACAAAGTGGTCTCTGTTGAAATGATAGAAGCCGTTGGCAAGCAGTTTTTGCCCGGTTACTTTCAGCAGATCTCTGCGCTTTTAAAACCAGGCGGTAGAATGCTGCTGCAGGCTATTACCATGGCCGATGCGCGCCACCGTGATTATGCCGATAGTGTCGATTTTATTCAGCGTTACATTTTTCCAGGTGGATTTTTACCTTCACTGTCACAAATGACAGAGCTTCTCGCCCACACCGAGCTACAGCTTGTGCGTTTGCACGATTATGGATTTGATTATGCACGCACACTTAAGCAGTGGTCAGAGCGTTTTTTAAGCCATGCGACAACGATCCGCAATTTAGGCTACAGCCAAGATTTCATTCGCTTATGGCATTTTTATTTTGCGTATTGCGAAGGAGGATTTTGGGAGCGCACCATTAGCCTTGTGCATTTTGAAGCGATCAAACCTTCTATTGCGCAAAATCCGTGCAAAAGTTTATGTGAATAAAGTGGTTTTGCTTTAGCTGCTTAATGCTATGCATACGCTTTTTATCCACCGGCAGCAGCCATTTTTGATGAAATCGCTGCTGTCGCAAGCTTAGCAAAAAACGCCCTCTTTTTGAAAACCGATCTTTTTTAAATCAAACAGTTAACCTGTCGCCTTAAGCTATTTTGTGATTTTTCCTGCTATCTAAACTGACTGGCGCTTTTAGATTAATTGCTCACGGTTTTCCCGTGAGCTCTGCCATTACTTTTTTTATTTTAACTGATTTGTAATGAATATGAATTATACAAACTTATCTGACTGCGGCCTCTAAAGGAGGTAATAGTGCCTTTGCCGCACACTTTTTTATTCACGAGTTGTTCGAGCGAACCATGTTTTTGCTGAAAAGCGGCTACATCATTTTCCCAAACAATCAAGGTCAGCGATTGCTTTGGAAAGCGCTCATCCATATTTAAATAAAAGCCGCGCTTAAAACGGGTCAACTCTTTAACAACCCCGCAAGCCACAACCTCTTTTCCCTCGTGAAATGGAGCCTCTTTTGAAGCAATTGTTATCGCGCCGAATGAAGCTGCAGATAGAAATAATGATGCCAATACAACAAATTTGGCGATTTTTTTCATACGAATAAGCCTTAGCTGGACAAATAAAGCGATTATACCCAAACAGGAATATGTTGACGCAAGCAATAAAATAGCCACAGAATAAGCGAATAGGTAACAATAACTCGCAATGGAGGCAAATTTACTACAAACCGCCCTTTACCTTTTTGCATAGAGGATGCTCTAAAAGCCCTAAATTGCATAAATATCTGATCTTATCTTCATCTTCTTTTTCCTGCTTAACTCGCTCTTGCTCGTCTTTAATTGCCTGCGTATCCTTCAACACTTGATTGAGCCGCCGGCTGTGTTGAAGTTGTAATGCAAAAGAATGGTCGATATGGGCATTAGGGGCATTTGGCCGAGCAACCTTTGTGGTAACGCCATATGGAAACTGGCTAAGGCTGAACTGGGTCCCCGTTTTAGCAGTTGCTCCACTAACCCACTTTAACTTGCATGGCGCAGTTTTTAGAACTCCACTTTTTTTGATTTTTTCATCTAACGTATAATTTAAGGTTACTGGCGTATAGCCTTGCGAAACGCCATTACAGTAGAGCTGCGCCCCGTCTGGATCAGACGCATACGTGACCGAATATTGATTGCTAGCGCAGCCACCGGTGATAGCGATTGCGGCTAGCATGACACAAAACCTCGAATTACGCATAAATTCTCCTCGGTGCACTGGCAAAAT
>JBOFXO010000355.1:0-2741 GCA_051654185.1 Vibrionaceae bacterium
ATCGCATCGCACGTATTCGCAGCCCCCATTATTTAGCGGTAAAAGAGCAAATTTTCCAAAACGAAGCCTGTCCCGTTGACCATCTCATCGCCCCTGAAGAGCTTGTGATCAACTACGTGATGCGGCTTATCGAATACCCAGGGGCGCTGCAAGTTGCCAATTTTGCAAACAACAAAGTAGGACTTGTAGCGGTCAAAGCGTATTACGGCGGACCATTGGTGGGCAATGCACTTTCAGCGCTGCGCGACCATATGCCCAATATCGACACCTGCGTCGCCGCGGTTTTTCGCCGCGATCACGCTATTCGTCCGCAGCCCACAACAGTTATCGAAGCTAATGACGAGGTGTTTTTCGTCGCAGCCAGCAACCACATTCGCTCGGTAATGAGCGAGCTGCAGCGCTTAGAAAAACCATACCGGCGCATCATGATTGCCGGCGGCGGAAATATTGGCGCAGGCCTTGCGCAGGCGCTTGAGCACGCATACAGCGTCAAGCTCATTGAGCGCAACCCTAAACGGGCAGCCTACCTCTCTGAGCTTTTGCAGCACACCACCGTTTTTTGCGGTGAAGCGGCTAATGAAGCACTGCTGCGCGAAGAGCATATCGACCAAGTTGATGTGTTTATTGCTGTGACCAATGAAGATGAAACCAACATCATGTCAGCCATGCTGGCAAAACAGCTTAAAGCCAAAAAGGTCATGGTGCTGATCCAACGCACCGCTTACATCGACTTAGTGCAAGGCGGCGTCATTGATATCGCCTTCTCGCCGCAGCAAACCACGATTTCAGCGCTGCTTACCCACGTAAGACGCGCCGATATGGTCAACGTTTTCTCGCTACGGCGCGGCGCAGCTGAAGCTATCGAAGCGATTGCACACGGTGACGCAGCAAGCTCAAAAGTGATTGGCCGCGCCATTGGTGAGATAAAACTCCCCCCCGGTACCACCATCGGTGCGATTGTGCGCCAAGATGAGGTGATGATTGCTAACGAAAATATTGTGATTGAGCCAGAAGATCATGTTGTTATGTTTTTAGTTAATAAAAAATACATCACTGATGTTGAAAAACTGTTTCAACCAAGCCCCACTTTTCTGTGATTAATTATGATAAACGTCAAAGCTATTTATTTCGTCATTGGGCTGATCCTCTCCAAAATAGCCGTTTTTATGTATATCCCGACAATCACGGCGCTACTTACAGGCACGAGCGGCTTTTTTGAGTTTGCGCTGTCGGTTGTGATCACCCACCTTGTCGCGGTTGGCTGCCTGGCTTACGGCAAAACAGAGCATTTTCAGCTCAAAATTCGCGAAATGTTTGTGATCACCACCTTGGTATGGCTCATCTGCTGCGTTTTTGCCGCACTGCCGTTTATCTTCATTAACGACATCAGCTTTACCGACGCCTACTTTGAAACCATGTCAGGAGTGACAACGACAGGCTCGACCGTGCTCAGCGGCCTTGATGACATGGCGCCGGCCATTTTGCTGTGGCGCTCCATACTGCAATGGCTTGGCGGGGTAGGCTTTATCGTGATGAGCGTTGCGATCTTGCCATTCTTGAACGTAGGTGGAATGCGCTTGTTCCACACCGAATCATCCGACTGGTCGGCAAAAGAGAGCCCGCGCACACAAACTGTCGCATCAGGGATCATGCTGGTTTACACCATTTTGACCACGCTATGCGCTTTTGCTTACTGGTGCGCCGGCATGACGCCATTTGAAGCCATCAACCATAGCATGACCACCCTTTCAACGGCTGGCTACTCAACCTCTGACAACTCAATGAATAATTTTTCGCATGCAGCGCATTGGGTTGGCAGCTTTTTCATGTTTGCGGGCGCTTTGCCTTTTTTACTTTTAAAGCAAATTGTTAAAAAAAGAAGCTTTGGCGTTTTAATTAAAGACGCGCAGGTACGCGGATTTACCACCCTAGTATTGACCAGCGCCCTTGCAACAGCTGCATGGCTGGTTGTAACTAAAGATTACGCCGTTTTAGACTCGCTGCGGATCGCTCTTTTTAACGTGATCTCAGTGATCACAACAACAGGTTTTGGGCTCGATGATTTTAGTGCTTGGGGCCCTTTTGCTACGGTTATTTTTATCTTTTTACTGCTTGCGGGCGGCTGCAGTGGCTCAAGCTCTGGCGGGGCAAAAATATTTCGCTTTCAGATTGCGTTTGCCCTGCTAAGCAAGCAAATCAAGCAGCTTATTCAGCCCTCCGGCGTGTTCATCCAGCGCTACAATGGCAAAGAGATCAGCGACGACATCGTGCGCTCAGTTGTGGCATTTGCCATTACCTATCTGTTCACTATGCTACTGCTAGCGATAGTACTTGCCGCAACAGGGCTTGATACCACAACAAGCCTTACAGGCGCGATCACAGCCGTTGCCAATGTCGGCCCTGGCATGGGCGCACAAATCGGCCCGACCGGTAATTTTGCGGGACTTTCTGATCTTGCAAAATGGGCGCTGAGCGTTGGCATGCTGATGGGACGGCTTGAAATTTTGACTGTGTTAGTTTTACTCATTCCACGCTTTTGGCGCAGCTGATTTAACTTTTAGTGCCATTTGCTACTGCACAATAAAAGACGCGCCATACGATACTGCGCAATAAAAAGGCAAGCGATGCTTGCCTTTTTTCATCTTTCATAGCCAAGCTAGGCGAGGAAATTCGCATCATTGTTTTGCGATGACAGCTCTTGCGGCGCTTGTACAATTTCAATACCTACGCCAAACATTTCA
>JBOFXO010000356.1:0-12534 GCA_051654185.1 Vibrionaceae bacterium
CCCATTAGTAGCGGCAGCACGTAGTAAGGATCTTGCGCTGAAAGATCATGGATCCACAGCATAAACGGCGCGTGGCGCAGCTCAACAGATTCCATTAACGCCCAGTACAGTGCAATGAAAATGGGCATTTGCAGCAGCAAAGGTAAACAGCCACCCAATGGGTTAACTTTCTCTTTACGATACAATTCCATCATTTCTTGGCTCATACGCTGACGATCATCGCCAATACGCTCTTTCATCTCTTGCAGTTTTGGCTGCAACATGCGCATTTTAGCCATTGACGTGTATTGCGCTTTAGTCAGCGGGAACATCACGCCACGCACAATAAAGGTCAACAAAATGATCGCAAGACCCCAGTTGCCAACCAGCCACTGGATAGAAGAAAGCAGCCAATGCAAAGGACTTGCAATAAACCATAACCAACCATAATCAACGGTTAAGTTCAGGTTAGGAGCGGCTTGCGCCATCTGATCTTGTAGCTTCGGACCTACCCACAGCTTCGCGCTTAATGTTTCGCTAGCGCCGGCTGCAACAGTAACCGTAGGGTAGCGCAGACCGATAAAGGCTTGACCATCGCTTACGCGAGTAAAGAGGTTCACTTCGCCGCTTTTTGGTTTTGGCAGCCACGCTGTTGCAAAGTAGTGCTGCATCATGCCCGCCCAACCTTGCTCAACAAAAGTCAGATTTAAGCTTTTCTCTTGCATATCGCTAAAGCTGTATTTTTCATACTTTGCTTTATCTGCAGAGTAAACACCGCCACGGTAAGTAGGCATTGCTAAGCTGCCACCTGAATCAACCATGGTTTGCTTAAGCTGAGCATACATTTGTACAGAGGCAGGTTTTGCGCTTTTGTTATCAATGTGGTATTCCACATCAACCACATAGCTACCGGCTGTTAACACAAAGGTTTTTGTGAAAAGCACACCGTCTTTTTCCAGCGTTAAAGGTACACGTAGCGACTGCTCGCCCGCTTGCAGGTTAAATGCGCTGCTTGCTACATCAAATTGAGCGCGACCTGCAGCGGTGTCGATACCATCTGCGCCAATAAGTCCACTTTGCGCAGTAAAGATATGCGCTGGCGCATTATCGAGTAGCACAAATTTTTGGCTTGAATCGAGTTCGCCGTCATACTGATTTAACACAGCACGTACAATATCACCGCCATGCGTATCTACAGTCAGTGTCAGCGTATCGGTTGTGATGGTCACAAGTTTGCCAGAACTGCTTGTTTGCAAAAGAGTGTCGCTGCTAGTCGTGCCGGCCGGAACATCGCCATGAGCGACTGTCTGCTGTGCGGTATTGACTGCAGGAGCTGTTTCTTCATTCCACTTATTAAACAAAATGAAGGACACAAACAGCAGAGCAATCAACAAAATATTGCGTTGAGAATCCATTAGTTTTTGTCTCGGTTATGATGATGACGCGCGGGCACAGGATCATACCCACCATGATTTAGAGGATGACATTTTAATAAACGTTTGCCTGCTAACCAACATCCTTTTACAACGCCGTGACGCATAACCGCTTCAATAGCATATTGTGAGCACGTTGGCGCAAAACGACAACGTGGCCCAAGCAAGGGACTGATGAAAAGCTGATAAACGCGAAAAATGCCGATGACTATTTTTTGCGCGTAGGACGAGACAGGCGTTTCCATAGGCTTTGCAGTAGCGCAGTTAACTCCTGGTTGTCGAGTTCACCAGCACTTTTTTTAGCAATCACCACAAAATCAAGTGCAGGTAATGTATCCTGATGGTGACGAAAACTCTCGCGCACCAACCGCTTAAATCGATTTCTATCCACAGCTAACTTGAGCTGCTTTTTAGGCACAGCTTGCCCTAAACGAGGGTGGGAGAATGTATTTTCCCGAGCGAGAATGGTCAAGTGTGGAGAGCCGATGCGGACAGGCTTCTCGAACACAAATTTAAAGTGAGCGGGAGCCAACAGTCGTAACTCCCGAGGGTAAGCGAGCTTAACCACTAACAAGAATTACTTACAAAGTTGCTTACGGCCTCTGGCACGACGCGCAGCAAGAACTTTACGACCATTCTTAGACGCCATGCGTGCACGAAAACCGTGAGTGCGCTTGCGCTTTAGAACAGAAGGTTGAAAAGTGCGTTTCATAATTTCTACCTTTAAAATTGATCGATCAGGCGATGTTCTGGCACTAAAGACAGCAGTCTAGCACCATAAATTTTGCGCAACCACACGATCGCGCACATAAAGAGGGCGGATTTTAATCACTAGCAAAGATTACGTCAATGCAAAAGTACTTCTCTACCGGTAAAGTCAGGCAATTTTGCGATTTTTTTTCAAAAGATTTTTTCACCCAACCGCTCGCATAAAAGAGCGCAAATTTTCAGCAAAAACAATAACAGCCTCTTATTAATAATTCGCTGTGCATAACTTAGTGATTAAAAATAATAACGGCGGCCATTTTCAATAAAAATGTGCATAACTTTAATCTTATTCCCGTAATTTTTGTTTGCTGCTAGCACTTATGCACAGGCCGGTATAAAATAGCCCCCTTATTTTTTATCGGTTGCCTGACATGTCTTCTACGCTTTGGTCACAGTGCCTCGAGCCTCTGCAAGAGGAGCTTTCCGCACAGGAATTTAATATGTGGGTGCGCCCACTGCAGGCACAGCTTAGCGGCGGGACACTGACCCTCTTTGCCCCTAACCGTTTTGTACTTGATTGGGTAAAAGACAAATACCTCAATAAGATCAACAAACTTCTGCAAGAAAAAAGCAATGGCGAGCTGCCAAAATTGCATTTTGAAGTGGGCAGCAAGCCAGCTGCTCCACCGCCTGCACAGCAAGCAAAGCCGCAAGCAAAAAAAGAAGTGCAAGCAAGCGCGCAGCTGGCTAAAAAGCAAAGCATCAGCCCATTACCTGATGATGGCGCGCCCTTTTTCTTTGAGCACTCATCTCTTGAGCCATTTCAAGAGTTACCAAGGATCATCACCGCCCCCGACATTCAGCCACTTGCTGCTGGGCAGCGCTCTAATGTCAATCCAAAACATCTTTTTACCAACTTTGTCGAAGGTAAATCGAACCAGCTGGCGCTAGCAGCAGCAAGGCAAGTCGCAGATAATCCAGGCTCAGCTTATAACCCTCTTTTTCTCTATGGGGAAACGGGGCTTGGTAAAACCCACCTGCTGCACGCTGTTGGTAATGCTATCAGCCAGCGCAAAAGCGACGCCAAAGTGGTCTACATGCACTCTGAGCGCTTTGTGCAGGACATGGTGAGGGCACTGCAAAATAATAAAATTGAGGATTTTAAGCGCTTTTACCGCAGCGTTGATGCGCTACTCATTGACGATATTCAATTTTTTGCCAACAAAGAGCGCACGCAAGAAGAGTTTTTCCACACTTTTAACGCCTTGCTTGAAGGCAATCAGCAGATCATTTTGACCTCTGATCGCTACCCTAAAGAGATCAGCGGTGTCGAGGATCGCCTCAAATCGCGTTTTGGCTGGGGACTGACTATCACCATCGAGCCGCCCGAGCTTGAAACTCGCGTCGCGATTTTGATGAAAAAAGCAGAAGACACAAATATCTACCTGCCCAATGAAGTAGCGTTTTTTATCGCAAAACGCTTGCGCTCAAACGTGCGCGAGCTTGAAGGCGCGCTTAACCGCGTTATCGCAAATGCCAACTTTTCTGGCCGTGCAATCACCATTGATTTTGTTCGAGAAGCGCTACGTGACCTGCTTGCTTTACAAGAAAAATTGGTCACCATGGAAAACATCCAAAAAACCGTGGCGGAATACTACAAAATCAAAATTTCCGAGCTGCTTTCTAAGCGGCGCAGCCGATCAGTTGCGCGCCCAAGACAAATCGCCATGGCGCTCGCAAAGGAGCTCACCAGCCACAGCCTACCGGAAATAGGCAACGCTTTTGGCGGACGCGACCATACCACTGTGTTACACGCTTGTCGTAAAATTAAAGAATTGTGCCAAGAGAGCCATGAAATTAAAGAAGATTATTCCAATCTCATTCGCACTCTTTCATCATAGCCGTTCATAAATCACGCTTTTTCTACTGCAAAATGAGCCAATTATGCAATTTTCACTTACTCGCGATCCTTTTTTAAAATCACTGCAGCAAGTTGTTGGCGCGCTCGGCAGTCGCCCTAATTTGCCGATCCTCAATAATATTTTGCTGCAAGTACACGAAGATCAGCTGCTGATCACAGGCACCGATCTTGAAGTTGAACTGATAGCAAAACTGCCGCTGTCGGTTAAAAACATTCCAGGCGCGACCACCGTTCCTGCGCGCAAATTTTTAGATATTTGCAAAAGTTTTGACACTGACGCTTACATACAGTGCACTTTAGAGGGCGAGCGCCTCATCATTCGCTGCGGCCGCAGTCGCTTTACGCTTGCGACTTTGCCAAGCCACGACTACCCCAACATTGAAAGCTGGCAAAGTAAAATTACCCTAACGCTGCAACAAACGCAGCTACGCGCACTTATCGACAACACCGCTTTTTCAATGGCCAACCAAGATGTGCGCTATTTTCTCAACGGCATGCTTTTTGAAGTTGCGCAAAATACGCTGCAAACGGTCGCAACCGACGGGCATCGCATGGCCATGAGCCACGCAGAGCTTGCCGAAACGCTTGGTAATGAGCAAGTGATTGTGCCGCGCAAAGGGGTGCTTGAGCTCATGCGTTTGCTAGACAAGCCAAACGATAATGTGGAAATTCAAATCGGCAGCAGTAACATCCGCGCCACGCTCAATCAGTTTACCTTCACCTCAAAGCTGATTGATGGCCGCTTCCCTGACTATCGACGCGTTATTCCCCAAGCGTGCAACAAATTCATGGTTGCCGATTGTGAACTATTACGCAAGGCATTATCTCGCATCGCGATTTTATCAAATGACAAATTTCGCGGCGTCTGCCTTAACTTAACGACTAACGAGCTGCGCATCTCCTCGCAAAATCCGGAGCAAGAAGAAGCAGAAGAGTACCTTGACGTAGAATACAGCGGCGAGCCTCTAGAAATTGGCTTTAATGTCAGCTACTTAATGGATGTTTTAGCATGCCTGAGCTGCCAGCAAGTGCGATTTTCATTAGGCGACGGCACCTCTAGCGCCCTGATCGAAGACGCGAATAACGCTAACGCAAGTTATGTGGTCATGCCAATCCGCCTCTAGTCCGAGCAACCCTATGCGTATCGCTACTTTTAAAATTTATTTTTTGAGAGAAAGCGCTACGCAAGTAGCGAGTGATCGCAACAAAATAGCAGGATGTTTCCGGCTAAACGCGGTAAAATAGCAGCAATTTTGCAGGATGCTGCTATGCGCAAAGCTCCGGCAAACAGGGTTCACAGCGCTACATTAAACGAGAACAATTGAATGTCCGACAATTACGATTCATCAAGTATTAAAGTACTCAAGGGATTGGATGCTGTACGCAAGCGTCCTGGTATGTATATCGGTGACACCGACGATGGCACAGGTTTACACCATTTGGTATTTGAGGTTGTCGATAATGCCATCGATGAAGCGCTCGCCGGCCACTGTCATGACATTATTGTAACAATTCATGAAGATGGTTCTGTTTCCGTTAAAGATGATGGCCGCGGTATTCCCGTAGGTATCCACGAAGAAGGCGTATCAGCGGCAGAAGTTATCATGACCGTGCTACACGCCGGTGGCAAATTTGATGACAACT
The DNA here is from genome assembly GCA_051654185.1 of Vibrionaceae bacterium. GTDB lineage: Bacteria > Pseudomonadota > Gammaproteobacteria > Enterobacterales > Vibrionaceae > Enterovibrio. Next base: position 5,686 of record JBOFXO010000356.1, read on the forward strand.
CGTATAAAGTTTCTGGCGGTCTGCATGGTGTTGGCGTGTCAGTGGTAAATGCGCTTTCAGAAAAACTCGAACTACAAATTTGGCGCGACGGCCATTTTCATCAGCAAATTTACCGCCATGGCGTACCGCAAGCGCCGCTTGCCATTATGGGCGACACAACCGAAACCGGCACGCGTATCCGCTTTTGGCCGAGCGAAGAAACCTTTACCGACATCGTGTTTCATTATGAAATTTTGGCTAAACGCCTGCGCGAACTGTCATTTTTAAACTCCGGTGTATCAATCAAACTGCTTGATAAACGTGAAGAAAATAAACAAGACCATTTCATGTATGAAGGCGGCATTCGCGCTTTTGTCGAGCATCTTAATCGCCACAAAACGCCAATCCACAATAACGCCTTTTACCTTAATACGGAAAAAGACGGCGGCGTTTGCGTTGAAGTTGCTATGCAGTGGAACGACAGCTTCCAAGAAAACATTTATTGCTTTACCAACAACATTCCTCAACGAGACGGCGGCACACACTTAGCCGGTTTTCGCGCAGCGTTAACACGCACGCTCAACAGCTTTATGGAAAAAGAGGGTTACTCGAAAAAAGCTAAAACGGCAACCTCAGGCGACGATGCGCGCGAAGGATTGACTGCGGTGATCTCCGTTAAAGTGCCCGATCCTAAATTTTCCAGCCAAACCAAAGATAAGCTTGTTTCTTCTGAAGTAAAAACAGCCGTAGAGTCAGCCGTCAACGAAAAGCTCGCTGAGTTTTTGATGGAAAATCCACAAGATGCCAAGATCGTTTGCAGCAAAATTATTGATGCAGCAAGAGCGCGAGAAGCTGCGCGTAAAGCGCGAGAAATTACTCGCCGTAAAGGTGCGCTCGATTTAGCAGGGCTTCCAGGAAAACTTGCAGATTGTCAGGAAAAAGATCCTGCGCTTTCAGAGCTTTACATAGTGGAAGGAGATTCTGCGGGAGGCTCAGCAAAACAAGGGCGTAACCGCAAAAATCAGGCCATCTTGCCGCTAAAGGGTAAGATCCTTAACGTGGAAAGAGCGCGTTTTGATAAAATGCTTTCTTCTCAAGAAGTTGCCACCCTTATCACCGCGCTTGGCTGCGGAATTGGCCGCGATGAATACAATCCGGAAAAACTGCGCTATCACAACATCATCATCATGACCGACGCCGATGTCGACGGCTCACACATTCGCACCTTGCTGCTGACGTTTTTCTACCGGCAAATGCCTGAGCTCATCGAGCGCGGCTACATTTATATTGCGCAGCCTCCCCTGTACAAGGTGAAAAAAGGCAAGCAAGAGCAATACATTAAAGATGAAAAAGCGATGGAAGAGTTCCAGCTAAGCCTTGCTTTAGACAACGCCTCGCTGTTTGTTAACCAGCAAGCGCCAGCCATCAGCGGATTAGCGCTCGAAGCTTTAGTGAAGCAATATCAAGATGTGATGAAGCTTATCGACCGCATGAGCCGCCGCTACACAAAAGCGCTGCTTAATGAACTGATCTATAAACCGCGCCTTGATATCGCAAGCTTAAACGAGCAGCAGCAAGTACAAGCTTGGGTTGATCCTATCGTTAATGCGCTCAATGCCGCATCTAACGGCGAAAGTCAGTACCGCGTGCGACTGGTATTTGATGAAACGCAACATGCCTATCAACCAGAGCTGATTGTGCGCACGCACGGTGTCGAGCATAACTACTTATTAAGTTACGACTTTTTCAACTCAAAAGAATACGCAAAAATTGCGCAGCTTTCTGAAGCGCTCGACGGCCTGCTTGATCATACCGCCTACGTGCAACGCGGAGAGCGTCAGCTGCCTGTGAGCAGTTTTGCCGATGCACTGGCGTGGCTGATCAAAGAGTCTAACCGTGGACTGATGCTGCAGCGTTATAAAGGGCTTGGTGAAATGAACCCGGATCAACTGTGGGAAACCACCATGGATCCGCAGTCGCGCCACATGATGCGTGTTACCATTCAAGATGCATTAGCTGCAGATGAGCTGTTTACCACACTAATGGGTGATCAAGTTGATTTGCGACGCGCCTTCATCGAAGAAAACGCATTGAAAGTAGCAAACCTTGATATTTAGTAAAACGGTTTCCTAACCGCGAATAATAGGCGCTCATGTGGGCGCTTTTTTTTCGCGGCAACCATATTACAAATAAAAAGTCAGTTAATTATAAATAAAAAAGCCGCTCACATTAATTCGTGCGCTGATTAATGTAACGTTTTAAATCATCTGCAGAAATACCATCACTTGCCATCTGCTTAGCTAATTCAGAAACTCGTTCACCTCGACGTTCATCGAGCACACGGTTAAATTGAAAAATCAACTCGCGCAATCCGCTTATAGGCACTTGCCGAGCCGCGCTTCTTACACGCTCTTCACTCATCCCGCTTAATTCTGTTAATAATTTTCCAAACATTATTTTTTCAGGGGATTCATCAAGCATTTCAAAATGACGCGCCAATTCAATCATCGATATTGACATAAATTTATTAACCTATTTATTTCCATAAAAATGTTTATTGACGGAAACGAAACGCATTGCTGGTATAAAAATAGCAATACAAAAACTATGATGAGTAACCGCAAATAAACGCCACAAATTTGCTGACTAAAAATAAATATTCACAGAAAAAGTTATAAAAATAGCAACCAGCCAAAAAAGTTAAATATACAAAAGAGTTGTAGATTAATTTTCACCATAAATTACCAGCAAACCCGCTGTAATGCTATACATCTGTTTATTTTTTTCTCAAACTCATTTAATCTGCTATGAATAAACTTAATTTCTATCAAATAACAATTACAGCTATGCACAATAATCCACAAAGAATTACGCCACTTTATTATTAAAGGAAACGTTATGCCACATAACTATAATGAGCGAATTAATGCGCTGCGAGCTTGGCTTGAGCGAACCCACCACGACGCAATAATTATTCCATTAGAAGATGAGTTTCTCAGTGAATATCCACCAACGCACAACAGGCGATTAGAGTGGGCAACCGGATTTACTGGCTCTGCAGGCCTTGCTGTGGTCGCCAAAACAAGTGCGGCTATTTTCGTTGACGGCCGCTACACAGTGCAAGCAGCTAAGCAAGTTTCTGGTAAACTTTTTAATCAAGAGCCGCTAAGCGATCAATCTGTGCCGGATTGGCTTGTGCAAAATTGCCCAAAAAACGGCCAAGTTGCTCTCGATCCACAGCTGCATAGCATTAATAAATACAATATGTTACTCAGCAAACTGACAGAAAAACTCACGCTGAGCCTGATCCAAACTAACCCGATTGATGAGCTGTGGCACGACCGCCCAAAAGCCACATTGTCAAATGTCTGGCTAATGGATAACGATACCGCTGGAACAACTAGCGCACAAAAACGGCAAAAAGTAGCGCTGCAGCTTAGCCAAAGCGACGCAGATCATCTTCTTATAAAACAATTAGATAATATCTGCTGGCTGCTTAATATGCGCGGCTTTGATGTGCCGCACCTTCCGGTTGCTTTAAGTAGTGCACTGCTAGACAGCCAAGGAAAATTGAGCCTTTTCATCGATAAAAATCGCCTTCCTGACAATTTTTTTGCACATGTTGGCGATGAAGTTACAATTTGTGAGCCAGATAGCTTAGAAACGGCGCTACGCTCGCTGCAAGGACAAAAAGTTGCTCTCGATCCACAGCATTGTAATCTTTGGGCTAAAAACATCCTAGAGCAAGCCGGCGCTAAACCGCAGCTTATCGCAGATCCTTGCTTCTTACTCAAAAGCTCAAAAAATAGCAATGAAATCAATGGAATGAAGGCCTGTCATTTGCGCGATGGCGTTGCAGTAAGCCGCTTTTTAGCCTGGCTTGAACAAGAAGTTACGGCAGGTGCTGCGCATGATGAAGAGACGCTAGCGCAAAAACTCTTATCATTTAGAAAACAAGATACCAGCTTTTTAGATCTGAGTTTTAGCACCATTTCTGCAGCCGGCGGCAACGCGGCTATGTGTCACTACAATCACACTAATCAAGAAAAACCTGCGCCACTTGCGCGCGATAATGTCTATTTAGTCGATTCTGGCACGCAATATCGCGACGGCACCACCGATGTCACGCGCACTGTAGCTATCGGCAACTGCCCGCCGCACATGAAAAAAATGTTCACGTTAGTGCTAAAAGGTCATATCGCACTTGCTTGTGCAAAATTTCCTGTCGGGACAACAGGGGAGCAACTTGACGCACTGGCAAGACAATTTTTGTGGGCGCACGGCTATGATTATGACCATGGCACAGGACACGGCGTAGGGCATTGCTTAAATGTCCACGAAGGGCCACAGCGCATAGCAAAACAAGGCACTGGTGTCGCACTGCAAGAAGGAATGGTGCTTTCTAATGAGCCTGGATTTTATCAGGCTGAGCAATTTGGTATCCGCATAGAAAACTTAGAGCTTGTTGTCAAAGCAAAAACTAACGGTGATCGCGAAATGCTTGGCTTTACATCTTTAACTTGTATTCCTATCGATAAACGCATGCTTGATCTGTCTTTATTAACCCCACAAGAAATAAATTGGTGGAATAATTACCATCAATCCGTATTTGAAAAATTAAATAGCTACATGAAAGAGAAGCACGAACTGAGCTGGTTAAAACAAGCTTGTGCTCCTTTATAAATTAGCTTAAATAAAAAGGATAGTGCGTTTTGCATTATCCTTTTATATTTACTAAAAATTGAAAACCTAAAGCAACTGCTGCTAAACAAAGAAGTGTATTTAAGAAAAAATTTAACAAAAATTTAATAAATTCTCCTTGTTGTAATAACAAAAAATTATCTGCAGAAAAGGTAGAAAATGTCGTTAACGCACCTAAAAATCCAATGGAAATAAAAAGTCGCAACTCTTGAGATAACCATTCATAACGCCCACAAGCAAGAGTGCTCCCAATAAGAAATGAGCCAATTACATTTACAATTAATGTTGCAATAGGAAAACTACGGCCAAACAGCTGCGCACAAATTTCTCCCACAAAATAGCGACTGATTGCACCTAAAGCCCCCCCCATGCCAACAAATAAAAACGAACTCCACTTATCCATTTTCATTGCACTCTCTTTTTAATATAAAACTTATTATCTTAATTTGAGTAAAAAATTTTTAGCTAGTTTAAATTTGAATAACGTTCATTATTATTTAAAAAATAAAAAAACAGCCCCCTCCCCAAGGATCTCTGATCATGCAGATGATCACTTTTACAAAGTAAATCATATTTTAAATTAACATCTTTTCAACAGGTTACCCACAGGAAAAAGCAGCAAAAAACTCACCCTGTATAACTTTGGGAAAAAGCTGTGGAAAACAGGTTAATTATGCGTGGGTAAAATCACAAATTTTTTTGCTTGTGGATAAAGCCGTATTTTACGCACAAGTAATCAAAGGGTTTTACAAAGGTGATCCACAGGATTTGATCACGCTTAACACAATGATCCCAAAGAGAAATTCTGTGTTATCCACAAAGATCCTTATCACTAATAAGATCTAATAACAAAAAAGATCCTTTGATCTATTAATAGATTTTTTCTTTTCTACCGTTATTTTTTTGTTATCACTCGCTAGCAAACGCTGCTAGAATGCGCCAACAAATTTGCAGTAAAAATTTAGCTAAAAATTAAGGTCTTGTTATGTTTTATCAAACTTGCTTTGATGTCATTGTGGTTGGCGGAGGCCATGCGGGTACTGAAGCTGCATTAGCTGCAAGCAGAATGGGACAGCAGACATTATTGCTAACGCACAATATCGATACTCTTGGGCAAATGTCATGCAACCCTGCGATTGGTGGTATTGGCAAAGGACATCTGGTCAAAGAGATCGACGCATTAGGCGGTTTGATGGCATTGGCAATTGATCACAGTGGGATCCAGTTTCGCACCTTAAACTCATCAAAAGGACCTGCTGTACGTGCAACAAGAGCGCAAGCTGATCGCCAGCTATACAAAGCATATGTTCGCAAACAGCTCGAAAATCAAGAAAACCTTATGCTTTTTCAGCAAGCCGTTGTTGATCTTTTAGTTGAACAAGATCAAGTGGTTGGCGTTGTCACAGAAATGGGACTTAAATTTCGCACTAAATCAGTGGTGCTCACTGTTGGGACCTTTTTAGCTGGAAAAATTCATATTGGTTTAGAAAATTACGCAGGAGGACGAGCAGGAGATCCGCCATCTATTGCGTTAGCAAGCCGTTTGCGCGAACTGCCATTACGTGTTGATCGTCTTAAAACTGGAACGCCACCAAGGATCGATGCACGCAGCGTTGATTTTTCTAAAATGACAATCCAGCATGGTGACGATCCTTGTCCGGTATTTTCATTTTTAGGAAAGGTTGAGGATCATCCACAACAGATCCCTTGCTTTATCACCAACACAACTGAAAAAACCCACGAGATCATCCGCAATAATTTAGATCGTAGCCCCATGTATACAGGGATCATTGAGGGGATTGGGCCACGTTATTGTCCATCGATCGAAGATAAAGTAATGCGTTTTGCCGATAAGGATCATCACCAAATTTTTATCGAGCCTGAAGGGCTTACAACGCACGAGCTCTATCCAAATGGTATTTCAACAAGCTTACCTTTCGATGTTCAACTTGCGATCGTGCGCTCAATGGCAGGTTTTGAAAATGCAAAGATCATTCGCCCTGGTTACGCCATCGAATACGATTATTTTGATCCTGTTGGTTTAAAACAAACCTTTGAATCTAAATCGATCAAAGGACTGTTTTTTGCAGGCCAGATCAACGGAACGACGGGTTATGAAGAAGCTGCGGCGCAAGGACTGCTTGCTGGCGCAAATGCGGCATTATTTTC
>JBOFXO010000357.1:0-1885 GCA_051654185.1 Vibrionaceae bacterium
GATGAAGAAAAAGCGCGAGTTTTCGAGCGCATGTACCGCGTAGACAAAAGCCGCACAGATGGTGGTATTGGGCTAGGCCTTTCATTTGTTAAAGCAGTAGTCGGCTTACACCAAGGTAATATTACGCTTTATGATTGCCATCCTGGCCTTGGAATTAAAATAGAAATTCCCATCAAAAATTAAATTGATACATTTAAATGATATAAAAGCGATATTTTATAAACACTGTTTTATGCAATTTTTTATAAAAGAGCGCATCTTGTCTTTTTTTGCAAATTAAACACCGGCTGAGAGCGCTCTTTATGTTTTTTAAATAAAAAAATATCGGGCAAGGGAAAGCGAAATAAAATCTGACACGTTTTTTAATTTTATCGAAAAATAAAGACAGAGATTGATATCATCGCAAAAGAGCAGAGATGATATCGCACCTCTAACATAACCAATTAAATTTACTTCTTATTTATTATTAGGCATTGCATTTAATTTCTTCAAGCTCAGACAGAACCTCTTGAGCCCAAACCAGCCAAGCCTCGGTGCGCAAGATGTTTCTGCGTAACGCTAAGCGCTCAAGCTTTTTGTCATGCGATAGCTGTGCTGGCGTGTGGTAATGTTCTTTTTCTAGTTTTATCAAGTGATTAAGTTGATGCTGCGATTCACAAACTAAATTTTGCATATGTTCAATCATTGGCTCAGCATTAAAGATGTTGCTAGTGATGAGCTTTGCCGAAATCTCGTCGCGCTCTGTCGCATGCTTAACAGGAAGCTGATACCACTGGTGCAGGTTATGGCGGCCAATTTCAGTTATCGAATAGACTTTGCGATCCGGCTTGCCGTCTTGCGGTTCAAGTTTAAAAGTTACCGCACCATCTTCCGCTAATTTGTTTAATTCGCGATAGACTTGTTGATGGCTTGCCCGCCACACATGGCCAATAGCACGGCTAAATTGTTTGGTTATATCGTAACCGGTTGAATCATGGTGACAGAGCACTGTCAAAATAACGTGAGGTAGAGACATCTTTTTCATCCAGTAATTAAAGATAAAAAGCAACTGCAAGCTAATACGTATTACGTTTGTGTTTTACGCTTTAACTAAAAGTCAGTTGAAACAATTTTACGCTGCGCGAAATTTTCTCCAAGTAAACTTGGACCTAAATAAATTTGCTTTGACCGCTTAACTATTCGTATTTGCAAAAATAAATTCGTTAAATTTTAAATCACGCATATTCAAGGCTCACAACTTGTGTTTTGCATAAAGAAATTCGTGATCATCACTTATACGTGCACGCGCTAAGACTGTCTGTTTTATTAGTCATTAGCAGTCATTCCATTCGTGCTTTTTTGCAAAAAAAATGATCTTTGTGGAACTAAATGCTATTCCGCGCTGACATAGAAGAAACTAAAAAGGCTACACAAGGTAGCCTTTTTCATTTTATTTCTTAATATTTTACCTTTAACCGGTGTTGCGCAAACCTGCAGCAATGCCCGCAATGGTGATCATAAGTGCTTCAGTTAACTCCCCTTCTTCCTCTGGGCACTCACGAGTTCGGTGTAGCAGCTCAGCTTGTAGCATATTCAGCGGCTCAATGTAGATGTTACGCAGACGGATAGATTCTGCGCCCCACGGGTCTTGAGCCATAAGATGCTCATTATTTTCGACCATCAAAATCGTTTTAATGTCGCGCTGCAAACGGGAGCGCAGCTCCTCACCAAGGTGCCATAATGACTTATCCGTTAGCTTTTCATCGTAATACTTAGCGATCATAGGATCAGCTTTAGTAAATACCATCTCAAGCATACCCAGCCGCGTCGAGAAGAATGGCCACTCGCGGCACATCTCTTCAAGCAAAGCTAAATTACCTTTGTCGATTGACGACTCAATCGCTTG
>JBOFXO010000358.1:0-1413 GCA_051654185.1 Vibrionaceae bacterium
AGCGTGTCTGGATTTATGCTCAACATGATTGCAGGCCTAATTGCTTACCAATTGCGAGATAATAAGCCACAACTGAATATCACTAACGCAGAGTTTGATGCTATTGCAGTTATGGCCTGTTAAACCGAATTCAGGTTAATTATCTTTTTGATTGTTAGAGAAAAATTTTTACAAAGCATTGGTAAACAATTGCGCTGCAAATTTGCAGCTGTTTAAATCAATGAGCCGGCAAGGCGTAAGAATGCCGCTTGATTTTGCCACTGTATTTTTTAAGCAGTATTCATGGCAAAGGGGGGGGGCTTTTGCAACCTTTTGTTTAGTTTGCAGCAGCTAGATCATCATTGCTCTTCTTGTCTGTCATCTGCGTTATCTCTTTGTGCTGCCTGTAGCAGCTCTTCATGTAGCTGACGCTGCAGCTGTTGGTGCTGTTGCAACTGCTGCTGTTGCAACTGCAGCAATTGTTGCAGTTGTTGTTGTCGCTCTTCGGGCTGTGGCTGAGGGGAAAACCTAAGCGCCGCTGCCTGCGGTATTTGCTGTGGCGGCAGTTGCCCCTCACCCTGTGGCGGTGGAGAGAATCTAAGCGTCGGTGATAGAGGCCTTTGTTGGGAGGTAATGGCTCTTTGCTGCTGGGCCTGCGCGTTGTAAGGCTGATAGCGAGGGCTGCTTTGTTGCGCCCTATGCCTATAGACGCAAGGCGCTCCTTGTGCCATTGGCCGGTTTTGCTGTAACAATTCTAGCAATTCATGCGGTATTGGCCCTCTAAAACTTACTGGTGTGGTTTGTGTTTGCTCGCCTGTTGCCGTTGCCGTTGCCGTTGCTGTAGCAGCTTGCGTTGGGGGAGCAGAAGGAGGGATAAGTTGGCGGCGCGGTACAAGGGTAATGTTATGTTGGTTAAGGCTCGCAATGTTTGGAAGCCGTGATAGCCACCCTATTGCTGCATTTAGTGGATTGGTTGCAGCCTCTTGATTATGGCCTGGATTACTTATGCGTTGTTTAAAATTGCTAGTCCAAGCAGCTGCTGTTTTTGAGCTGATATGGAGTATCCTGCAAAGATCACCTGTTACCCTGTAATAAAGAATGCTGCGCGTGTAGTGCATGGTAACTAAAAGTATCCTTAGCCTTACTGAAGCGTTGCTGCTAACGTTAAAGGTTGTCAGCAGTGACCTAACTATGTTTTGAGTGTCTTGGCTAAGGCCGTCTAGGATTGGATTGTCTAAGCTAAAAGCTAATTGCAGCATTAGAGTATGGGCTGAGATACTTTTGTTTGTCACAGCCTGTGAAGCTGCATCCGGCTCTTGGTTGTTCCATTGCAGGCCAAGCATCTGATATAGCGGGTAAAGAATGCTGGCTAAACTGGTTCTGTCTATCAATCCGAATGTAGTCCAACAACTATTGTTGGTTTCTTCTGGCGCT
>JBOFXO010000359.1:0-4182 GCA_051654185.1 Vibrionaceae bacterium
TTACAATTTTCTCACCGCGCGCTTTAGCAAGCTCTACCGCCGATTTAAGCTTATCTTCCTTGATCACGCCAAAACCTAAAGTGTGGCTGCCAAAGAGCGCTTCTGTTAATTCAACAGGTGAGATGGTCGAAGTACCAAGTTTACCCACCACAACACCAGCAGCAGCATTAGCCAGCGAGCAAGCGTCATCAAACGATGTACCGGCAGCAATGGAAGCTGCTAGCACCGAAATTACTGTGTCACCCGCGCCCGTAACGTCATACACCTCTTTGGCTTGCGTCGCTAAGCTTAGCGCCGGCACGCCTTTGCGGATCAGCATCATACCGTGCTCGCTGCGCGTAACTAAGAGCGCCTCAAGTTGCAGCTTGTCAATCAGCTCAAGTCCCTTTTGCTCAATTTGCTTTTCATTTGCGCAGTGACCAACAACCGCCTCAAATTCGCCCATGTTAGGCGTCAGCATCGTCGCGCCGCGATAACGTTCAAAATCAGTCCCTTTAGGATCAACCAGCGTTTTTACGCCAAATTTGCGCGCAGCTTCAATGATCTGCTGCACATTACCAAGCGCACCTTTTGCATAGTCAGACAAAATAGCGACTTTGACAAACGGTAGCTGCTCAACAATTTTATCCATTTGCGCAAGGCTCTCTTCCTTCGTGAAGGCCTCTTCAAAATCAAGACGGATCAGCTGCTGATTGCGACTCATGATACGCAGCTTTGTGATAGTCGGCTTTTGCGCAACGGGCACAAAATGGCAGTCGACATTCAGCGATGAAAGCTTGCTTGTCAGCTTATTGGCTTGCTCATCCATACCGACAAGCCCGATCAGGCGCGCTTTGCCGCCAAGACCTGCAATATTCATCGCGACGTTGGCAGCGCCGCCTGGGCGCTCTTCGGTATTATCAATTTTTACAACCGGTACCGGCGCTTCAGGTGAAATGCGCTGCGTAGGGCCGTACCAGTAACGATCAAGCATTACATCGCCGATGATCAAAACATCGGCTTGTTGGTAATTTGGCAAACTTAATTTCATTCTTCTCTCCAAGAGCAAACAAGCGCAACCAGCAGCGCATTAATGACCCACGTCAAAAAAGTGGTATGCTCTAATAATAAACAGTGTGATAACGATGCTGGCTTGGCCATGCATCCAATGCGGCATTCATTTTGAACGGTATATAATAACTTTCCCTAATATCTCCAACAAGTTATTGCACAAACACTATGAAGCAGACTCCACAAGCACCCCATTTTCAGCTCTCTTTTTTACATCCACGTTATTGGCATACGTGGTTTGGTCTTGGATTGATGTATTTGATCAGCTGGCTTCCTTATCGCCTGCAACGTTTTTTAGGGTTTAAGCTCGGTATTTTGCTGATGAAAGTCCTAAAAAGCCGCAAAAAAATTGCAGCGCGCAATTTGCAGCTCTGTTTTCCTCATTTAAGCGAGAAAGAGCGCGAAACGCTGCTGCATGACAATTTTAAACACATGGGACTGTCCCTATTTGAAACCGGCATGGCTTGGTTTTGGCCAGATTGGCGTGTCAAAAAACATGTCCGCTACGTGGGCTTTGAGCAAATTGAAGCGCTCAACAAAGATAAACTTGGCGTGTTACTGATCGCGGTACATTCGCTAAACCTTGAGCTTGGCGCACGCGCTTTTGGGCTTATCCATCAAGGATTTGGCGTTTTTCGCCCGAATACCAACCCCGTGTATAACTGGGTCCAATACCATGGCCGCACGCGTGGCAACAAGCTTATCGACAGAGTGGATGTTAAACAGATGATAAGTGTGCTGCGCGAGGGGAATTTTGTTTGGTACGCGCCCGATCATGATTACGGCAAACATCGCCACGCATTTGTGCCTTTGTTTGCAGTAGAAGACGCTTGCACAACAACCGGCACGCAGCTGCTAGCAGGCGCTAGCCGTTGTCAGGTTGCAAGTTTTACCATTACACGTGATTTAGAAGGCTGCGGCTACACCCTCACGCTGGATCCCAAGCAAGAAAACTTTCCCACTCAAGACCCAAAAGAGACGGCGCAATTTACCAATAAAATCATCGAACGCTCGATCCTGCGCGCCCCTGAGCAGTACATGTGGCTGCACCGCCGCTTTAAAAGTCGCCCCGATGGTCAAGCGTCTTATTATGATTAACTTTGGCGATTAACAGAAGGCGGCAGCACGCCGCCACGCTTTCTTAGCCGCATAAATAACATTTTTATTAAATATTGCGGCGTTAAGATAAAAAACTGCGTTCTTTGCCTCCTTTTTGCCCTTCAAGAATGGCATAATCCATGTTTTTCAAGGCACTTTTCGCTCAACATTGACAATATGCAATTTATTGGTATCGTCGCAGCGTCTGTCGTTTGAGATCATACAGCAACAACAGAAGGAATCTCTTGTGAAGCTAGCTTTTTTTGCTTTTGCAGTAACCCTGAGCCTTGCAGCGCCTTCGCTGTGTGCTCAGGAAAACTATATTTCAGATGAATTATTTATCTACATGCATGCCGGCCCTGGAACTGACTACCGAATTTTAGGCAGTATCAATGCAGGAGTGCCTATTAAAGTTGTCGGGGCTGAAAAAGCAGGCTACAGCGAAATCGTGGATGGGCGAAACCGCCGCGGCTGGGTTGACAGCAAATACGTCACCAGCACGCCAAGCCTTAAGTCGCGCTTGCCAGCACTGGAAAATGAGCTTACTGCGGTAAAAAGCGCTCTTAGCACCGCAAGCAAAGATGCTGCAGCCAAAAATCAAGGCTTAGTTGACGCGCTGCAGCAGCGCACAGAGCAAGTCAAAATGCTTGAAAAAGAGGGGCGAGAGCTACACGAGCAGCTCGATCAAGCGCAATCGCAAGTGCGTGAAATGCGCGCGCGCCTTGATACACAAAAAGATGATTTACTGATGCGTTATTTTGCCTACGGCGGAATGGTTGCCGGCGGAGGCTTACTGTTTGGCCTATTTCTGCCGCACATTATTCCTCGGCGTAAAAAGAATAAAAGCAGCTGGTAGAAAGGAAAATGGCCATGGCACAAGCTCCCATGGCCTAAATCACTTTTTGCGCGCGCTTATCAAGATTTACCAAGAACTTAACGCTGGAATAGAGATCAGCATCCCTTCAAACTGCACCACAACTTGCTGCGGCTCGATACCGAGCAATGTCACCCCGTTCGCCACTTGATCGCCTTCTAAGGCGTTACGGCTATTCACCTTCACCCAGCGATTTTTCTTATCCGACGCATAGACATGCGCCTGAAAATTCATCGGTGGCATGCGGCTAAGTAGCGCAGCTGGCACGTCAGATAACGGCAAAACATCTCGATAAGCCTGCCCTAATGGTAGCGGCGCAATTTTAGGCTCACTTGGCGGCGCTTTAGCAACTAAAGAGGCGGCATTTTCTACGCGCTGTGCTAAATTGAGCGCTGCGTTAGCTGGCTCGGCTTTCTCAGTTGCACTCGCTTTGCTTGCTGGCGCAGCTAGACGCGCGCGCGCCAACTCATTACTTAACTGATTGATAATAGAAGTGTTTTGAGAGTTGTTATTACTGCCTGTTGCACCGCGGCGCTGCTCAATTTCAGCTTCAAGCAAAGCGATCAGCTCATTATTTGGATCTAAGGCGGCTGGCGTACTTTTGCTTTTAGCGGGAGTAGCTGTACTTGCTGGCGCAGTCGGCGCGCGTTTAGCAAGCGCGGACTTTTCTGGCAAAAGCTGCAGCGCAGCTTCAGATGCTTCCATGCGCGGCAGCAATACGATCCTTCCTTCATCAAGCACGCTGCGCTGCGAGGTATCGGCTTTGCTGCTGCGCGTAAGTTTCGACGGCGTTACACTCAGCGCACCATCCAGCAGCATTAACGTAACAGGTCCTGCAATACCGTCGACATCGCTGCCTTGCTGCTGCTGAAAATCACGCACTTTAGCGCGCGTTTGCTCGCTAAAACGCGAGGACGACGCCATGTTATTGCCAAAATATTGATTTAAGTGCTGATCAAGCCAGCGCACCCGCTGATTATTTTGCCCGATTGCAATCGCGCGGTTTTCACGCAATGGCGGACGCCACAGCAGCATGACTTCGCCCGACCAGTGCTGGGCAATAAAATCTTCTGTCACAAGCAAACGTTGCTGGCGACGACCTGCCACGATTTCATGCAAATTCTCACCCATTGCCGATAAGACGGCGTACCATTTACTGC
>JBOFXO010000360.1:0-9058 GCA_051654185.1 Vibrionaceae bacterium
GCATTGTCAGCCACCTCAAACACCGCTACGCGCTCTCTCTTTTTTTACTGACCGTCGTTATCTCAATTTGCGCGATGGCGTTTTTCACAACCCCTAGCGTCTGGTTAATTGGCCGTTTAATTTCAGGGATCGCTATCGCCGGCGTTTTTATTGCTATCGAGTCTTGGCTTTTGATCGCCGATAGCGAGCTTGCGCGCGCTAAACGCCTTGGCCTATACATGGCAGCCCTGTATGGCGGTTCATCACTTGGGCAATTTGGGATCTTCTTTGTCGGTGTACAAGGAAAAATGCCGTTACTTGTTGCCGCCGCAATGCTCTTTTTATCTATATTTCCTGCGCTACTGTTTCGCAAAAGCGAACCGCCAGAGCTGGCACACTCACGCATAAAATTTAACGAATTTAAGAATATACCTATGGCAGCCTTTATAGGGTGCACAACATCGGGGCTTTTGATCGGTGCAATTTATGGACTTTTGCCCCTTGAGCTGAGCAAATTTTTCACCGAGCGACAAGTTGCTATCATGATGGCAGTGGTGATCTTAGGTGCTATGTTGATCCAGCCGCTGCTCAGTAAATTTAACGCGCGCATCGAAAAGCGCAAGCTCATGGCGGTTTGCTGTTTTTGTGGATTGATTGCAGTTTTGATCATGAAAATGGCGACCAGCGTTTTTGCCGCTATGCTGCTAGGGCTTGCTCTGCTTGGCGCGGCAGTTTTTGCCATCTACCCGATTGCAATCACCTTAGCCTGCCAAGAGTTAGACAGCACAAAAATTGTTTCGGCAACAGAATTAATGCAGATAAGTTACAGTGTTGGCTCCATTGTCGGCCCTATTGTTGCCGGTTACATTTTACTGCATGCTGGCTCATTTACCCCTTACTTACTCTTTTGCCTTGCAACCACCTTTTTACTCATGCTTTATCTCACTTATTGCCAAAACAAAAAAAATAGCGCCAAGCTTTAAGCATAAAAAAGGCGCGATTTGCAGCGCGCCAAATAACTACTCATTACCTTGTGCAAACTTTAAGCAATTTCAATATCGGCAAAGCTTTTGATCAAATCATCAAGCTGCTTCATCTGACTTAAAAATGCCTCAAGCTGCGCAAGCGGAAATGCCGACGGGCCATCACACTTAGCCGTGTTTGGATCAGGGTGTGCTTCAATGAAAAGCCCTGCAATTTTGGTCGCAAGCCCCGCTTTAGCAAGCTCTACCGTTTGCGCGCGTCGGCCGCCCGATTGTGCGCCGCCCGCTTCACGCATCTGCAGCGCATGCGTCACGTCAAAAATAATGGGACTGCCATGGCTGACCTTTTTCATCACGCCAAACCCAAGCATATCAACCACTAAATTATCGTAACCATGGCAGCTACCGCGCTCGCACAAAATCACTTTCTCGTTGCCACATTCTGCAAATTTATCAACGATATTACCCACTTGATCGGGGCTCATGAACTGCGGTTTTTTCACGTTGATCACCGCGTTTGTTTTAGCCATCGCATGCACTAAATCGGTTTGACGCGCTAAAAACGCCGGCAACTGAATAACGTCCACCACTTCCGACACCGGCTGCGCTTGCCATGCTTCGTGTACATCGGTGATGATTTTCACGCCAAAGTTTTGTTTTAGCGCAGAGAATATTCGCATGCCCTCATCAAGACCTGGGCCACGATAAGAGTGTATTGACGAGCGATTAGCCTTATCAAACGAGGCTTTAAACACATAAGGGATCCCCAGTTTTTGCGTAAGCTGCACATACTGCTCACACACGCGCATCGCCATGTCGTAAGACTCAAGCACATTCATGCCGCCAAATAAAACAAAAGGATTATCGTTGGCAACCAAAATATCGCCGATGGGTACTTTCTTTTGCGTCATCTCACCTGTCCTAGGGTCACAAGCCCGTTCACTAAGAGGATCTTAATCAACAATGGGCTTTGAAATTTTAACAGCCTGATGTTAATCAACAATCTTTCTCTTCTGTGAAAAAGCACTTCGATCTTTTAGCCAGCTCACGTTTTTATTTTTCTGTTAAGCAAGAGTGGTAGCGCAAACTATCAAAATAAATCAGCCGATCAGTGAAAAACCGGCACAGCTTCACCGAGCACTTGCACCTGCACCTTTAATAAATCCACCGCGGGATCATCAGGGCACTGGTCGATGAAATATTGATAGTCATCAGCGGCAACCCAGCCACAATTAAGCTGCTGAAAAATATAGCCTCTATCGCGAATTTCATGCGGATCATTAGGGTCAAAAGTCAAAGCCATCGCACTGCAGCGCAGCGCAAGTAGGTAGTTTTCTTCGCGCAAAAAGGCGCTTTTCATCACGGTCAGCCAGCGCCTGATGAGCGTCGCATTCGCTGTTTGGCGGGTGTGCTCAGGCAGAAGCTGCGCCAGCGAGCCTTCTCGACCAATAAGCCAGCCATGCAGTACACGCGTTGAGACCACCTCACCATTAAAAGGATCAAGGTACTCGCGGCGACGGTGCGGCCAATCAAGGCGCAAGATCAGCTGCGTTGGAAAACCAACCGCTTTAACCGGCAGCTGCAAGCGCTGGGCAAAAAAGAGCAGCAGTGCGCCAAGGCTCACGGGGATCCCTTTGCGGCGCGTGAGCACATCTTCAATAAAGGTATTTTGTGAGTCAAAATACTCATCAAAATCACCTTTAAATCCCCACTCTTTGTAAAAAAGTTGCAATAATCCTTGCAGACGCAGCTCTAAATCGGCAATACCAGCAAGACGATACTCAGCTTCAGCGGCCATCAGTTCAAGCTGATTGCGAATAGCATCAGTGGGCGTATTGGGCTTGATCGCCACATTTAAAGCTAAAGCCCCTTCTAACAGCGATATTTCATCTAATTCACGATCTGTAAATGCAATCATGTTGACCTCTAAAAATAAGGTGTTTTCGTCGCAGCTTGCACCACGGCTAAATAGATCCAGCCTAATGCACCAAAAAAAGAGAACCAGCGAAATAATGCACCTGTACGGGCGATGTGGGCGCGGCGCTTAGCATCTAAAATGCTTTGCTCATTTTTGATGTTGTAGTGCATCGCCATGTAACCCAGTGCAATATAACAAGCCACACACAACAATTTTTGTAGCAGCCAGCTTCCTGCTAGAGAAAAAGGGTTCACGGCTGCAACGTACATCAATAACAAGCCACTCAGCAAAAATAAACCGTCGATGACATAAACCGTGCGGCGCCCTGTCGGCTGCGTTGCCATTTTACTGCCAAGCTGCTGTGATAAAAAGCGCACAACAAACAGTCCGACGCTCAAGATTGCCAATAAAAGATGGCTATTTTTTAATAAAAGATACATTTTGCCTACCACTTTTAAGGACAAAAACAGCCGAGTGTTACGCGCTCAAGCCCGCTCAGATCTAGCTTGGTGGCGATTTTTTTAAAACCGGCGGCGGCAAAAATATCGCGTACCGCTTCGCCTTGTAAGCTGCCATGTTCAACTAACAGCCAGCCGAATATTTCAAGATATTTCACACTCTCGTGCACAATTTTACGCAGATCAGCCAGCCCATGATCAGCTGCGACAAGCGCGCTACGCGGTTCAAAGCGCACATCGCCCTCCTCTAAATGCCGATCTTGGCTATCAATGTACGGAGGGTTACTGACGATCAGCTCAAAACGGACATCATCAAGCGCGCTAAACCAGTCGCTTTGTAAAAAATGAGCATTGGTAATTGCATGTTTTTCTTTATTTTTTTTAGCAAGTGCAACGGCTTGAGGCAAAAAATCAACTCCTAGCACCTCAAGATCTAAACGCTCAGATGCTAAAGAGAGTGCTATCGCCCCCGTGCCGGTTCCAAGATCCAGCGCGCGGCATGCTCCGTTTGGCAATAGCCCTAATGCCAACTCAACTAACAGCTCAGTTTCAGGGCGCGGGATCAAAGTGCAAGGCGCAACATGCAGCTGCAGCGTCCAAAAATCACGATAACCAATCAGGTATGCTACAGGCTCGCCTTGCTCGCGCCTTGCAAGCAGCGCTTCAAATTGCAAAAGCTGCGTTTCATCAAGCGGCGTTTCAGGCCAGGTATAAAAAAAACTGTCCGGTTTTTTAAGTAAATGTGAAAGCAAAAGGCGGGCGTCTAAATGCGCGGTTTTGCTGCAGCAGGCTAGGCGCTGCACCGCTTGGCGCAACGCTGTTTCAACAGTGGTCATACTTTAAGCAGACTCAGCCAACGAGGCCAGCAAATCGGCTTGATATTCTTGATTTATCGGGTCGATAAGCATCGCTAGATCGCCATTAAGCACATCATCTAAACGATAAACGGTTAAGTTTATGCGATGATCAGAAACTCGCCCCTGCGAATAGTTATAGGTGCGGATCCGATCAGAGCGATCGCCGCTACCCAGCAGGTTGCGCCGCGTACTGGCGTGCTCAGCAGCGCGTTTTTCTTCTTCGGCTTTGATCAGGCGTGCAGCTAACACGGCCATCGCTTTTGCCTTATTTTTATGCTGCGAACGCTCATCTTGACACTCAACCACTGTGCCGGTTGGCAAGTGGGTAATACGGATAGCAGAATCGGTGGTGTTAACGTGCTGCCCGCCTGCGCCCGATGAGCGAAAGGTGTCAATTTTCAGATCAACGGGGTTAATTTCTGGAATTTCGGCTTCAGGAATTTCAGGCAAAATCGCCACCGTACAAGCAGATGTGTGCACGCGCCCTTGCGACTCTGTCGCCGGTACGCGCTGCACGCGATGACCGCCCGACTCAAACTTAAGCACGCCGTACGCACCTTCACCGTTAACACGCGCGATCATCTCTTTATAACCGCCGTGCTCACCGTGGTTGACGCTGACAGTTTCAATACGCCAGCCGCGAGCCTCAGCAAAGCGGCTGTACATGCGAAACATATCGCCGGCAAAAATGGCCGCTTCATCACCGCCTGCACCCGCGCGAATTTCCAAAAAGCAGCTGCGTTCATCATTGGGATCTTTAGGCAATAGCAGCAGCTGCAGCTTAGCGGTCTCCTCTTCGATGCTCAATTTAGCCGCTTTAATTTCATCTTGTGCAAGCTCTCGCAGCTCAGCATCATCTTCTTGCGCCATTTCATGAGCGCTTGTTAAATCTTCTTGCGCTTGCTTGTAGCCGTTAAAACAGGCGATAACCTCTTCTAACTGGCTGTATTCCTTTGATAAAGCCCGAAATTTGTCCTGATCGCTTAGTGTGCTGGCGTCGCTTAATAAATGCTGAACTTCTTCATAGCGCTCAGCTAGCGCTTCTAATTTGGCAAGAATTGATGGTTTCATAAGTCAGTGATTAATTTCTTGTTTTTTCAAGATCCAAACTTTCACGCAGCAGCGCCAGCAGACGTTCATCACTCTGTTGTGCCGCGATTTGCAAAGCTTGCGTGGGGGAATGAAGTAACTTGTTGGTTAATTTATGGCAAAGCTCTGTGAGTACGGCTTCCGCCGATTTGCCATGCGCAATCGCAGTAAGGCCTTTATTAAGTAGCGTATTTTTTATCTGTTCTGACTGCGCGCGGTACAGCTTAATACTTGCTGTCGCGTCTTGCGATGAAAGCCAGCGCATAAAATCGCCACACGCTTTATCAATCATCGCTTTTGCAAGATGCGCGCCCGCTTTGCGCTGCTCAATATTGTGCTCTACGATATTGCGCAAATCATCAAGCGCATACAGCCTAACGCCATCTAGCTCTTTGATCTGAGGATCAATATCGCGAGGAAGAGCAATGTCGATCATCAGTAATGGGTGGGCTTTTTTCGCATCAACGATCGGCTCTACCATCTCTTTTTTGATGATAGGCAAGGGGGAAGCTGTGCTGCTTATCACAAGATCAGCCTGTGCTAAAAAGGCAGGGATCTCCTCAAGCAAAATAAGCTGCGCATTAAATTGCGTCGCAAAGTGCTGCGCGCGATCTTTAGAGCGGTTTGCAACAATCAGCTGCTTACAATGCTGCTGGCGCAAGTGTTTTGCGACAAGCTCAATCGTTTCGCCCGCGCCAACTAAAAGAACAGTCGCGTCGTGCAAAGTGGTAAATTGCGTTCTTGCTAGCATGCACGCGGCATAAGCGACCGATACGGCATTTGCGCCAATCGCTGTTTTAGTGCGCACCTGCTTAGCAATAGAGAAACTTTTTTGAAATAAGCGATCCAGCACTCCGCTCACCGCATTGTTTGCGAGCGACAGGCTGTATGCTTGCTTAACCTGACCGAAGATCTGCGGCTCACCCAGTACTAACGAATCAAGGCCGCACACCACTTCCATTAAATGCCGCACGGCCTGCTCTTCAAAATAGAAATAGACAAAACCAGACAACTGCGAGCGAGAAAGCTCATGAAAATCGGCCAGCCATTCAAGCAGGCGCGGCGCATCGGCTTGCGAAGCAATTTCGCAGTAAAGCTCAGTGCGGTTGCATGTCGACAAAATCACCACGCTGTGCACAAGCTGCAGCTCCAGCAGATGCTCGATGGCAACTAGCCCCAGATCGCTTGAAAAAACAACTTTTTCACGCACGTCAACCGTTGCAGTTTTATGATTGATCCCAAGGACGAGCAAAGTCATAGACAACGATTGCACCTAATAAAAAGAGTCCTGCATTTTACTGCAAGCCAACAGTGAATAAAAGAAGAAGTTCGATCTCGTCGCAGTTACATGAGAAACCGTTTGCAAAAGAGCCGCTTATAGCTATGCACATTCTATTTCACAAGCACAAGTAACCAAAGGTATACTCAAACCTTTGCTAAGAAGACCAATACTTTTTTTCTGTTTTTTGGGCTGGCCACAACAATAGCCAAATCCCCTTTTTGTCTTTTTACATTTGATTTTAAAAGGAAATTTTATGCGACGTTTATGTGCTGCCTACTTATTACTCGCAATCGGTATCTTCGGGTGCAGCTCCCCACCAAATAATAACCCAAAACAGCCGGTTATAAGCTCTGTTTGGCTTGCCCAACAAGTAAAATTAGAAGCACTGCGCAACTTTCGCTTGCAAGGCAAAATGGCATTTCGCAGCAATTCGCAGCGTCTTGGCGCCAATTTTAACTGGGAGCAAAAAGGCGACGACTACTCGCTGCGGCTGACCAGCTTTTTAGGAACCTCTTTACTTAAGCTCGATGCTCGAAAAGGGGTGATCACCGTGATCAATGAAGATGGGAAAAAATTTAAAGGCGACGATGCCAATAAGCTGCTCAGAAAACTGGTCGGGATCAATTTGCCACTTGAGCAGATGATAGGTTGGCTAAAAGGGCTGCCTTCTGCGCAAAATGGTTTCGTTCTTGATGACAATGATCAGCTCAGCGAGCTTTCACAATATCGCGCGCCACAGCAAAAACGCGGCTGGCAAGTCAAATACTTAGGCTTTGTTCAGCAAGGCGACCTCACGCTGCCCGAAGCGATTCAGATGACGAAAGATAAACAGCGCGTCGACCTTATCATTGCTAAGTGGGAAATCATACGCTAATGCAAAATAAATCAGCCCGTTGCTGGCCCGCGCCGGCAAAATTGAACCTTTTTTTGTATATCACAGGTCAGCGCCCTGATGGCTACCACAAGCTGCAAACCTTATTTTTATTTTTAGATCATAGCGATACACTGACTATCACCCCAACAGCGCACGACAGCATTAGCGTCTTTGCAGAGCGGTTAGATGTGCCGCTGGAGCAAAACCTTATCTACCGTGCGGCCATGCTGCTCAAATCAGCAACCGGCTGTAGGCTTGGCGCACATATCGAGGTGGAGAAAATTTTGCCACTTGGCGCGGGACTTGGCGGCGGCTCTTCTAATGCCGCGACCACGCTTGTAGCGCTCAATGAACTTTGGCAGCTCAACCTTACCAAATTGCAGCTCGCAGAGCTTGGAGTACAACTTGGCGCAGATGTGCCGATTTTCATTCACGGGCACGCAGCATTTGCGCAAGGCATAGGCGAGCAGCTTACACAAGTTGACATCGCACCGAAATGGTATCTGGTGATAAAGCCTCCCGTTAGTGTGCCAACCGCGGCGGTTTTTCGCCATCCGCAATTAAAACGCAACTCACCAGAGCGCACTTTGGCGACGTTGCTTAAGCAAAATTACGAAAACGATTGCGAAACAATTGTGCGTCAATTGTTTCCAGAGGTTGAAAGGGCGCTTTTGTGGCTGCTAGAATACGCGCCAGCAAGATTGACCGGAACAGGCGCTTGTATTTTCAGCGAATTTGAAAATGAAGCCTCTGCTCGATCCGTCTTGGAAAAACTGCCCGATTGGCTTACCGGCTTTGTTGCTCTTGGTGTCGATCAATCGCCGCTCTATCGCGCGCTTGCAGCGCATAGCGTTGATCGCACTTACTCTTAATTATGAATAACTCCGAGGCTTTTAACCGTGCCTGATATGAAGCTTTTTGCTGGAAATGCCACGCCTATCCTTGCCCAACGCATCGCTAACCGTCTTTACATGTCACTAGGAGACGCCACTGTAGGCCGTTTCTCTGATGGCGAGGTTTGCGTGCAGATCAATGAAAACGTACGCGGCAGCGATACTTTTGTTATCCAGTCCACTTGCGCCCCCTCTAACGACAATTTAATGGAATTAGTGGTCATGATTGATGCGCTACGCCGCGCTTCGGCTGGTCGCATCACCGCTGTGATCCCTTACTTTGGCTATGCACGTCAAGATCGCAGG
The DNA here is from genome assembly GCA_051654185.1 of Vibrionaceae bacterium. Lineage (GTDB taxonomy): Bacteria > Pseudomonadota > Gammaproteobacteria > Enterobacterales > Vibrionaceae > Enterovibrio. The sequence goes on from JBOFXO010000360.1 coordinate 8,640, forward strand.
GTACGCTCTGCGCGAGTGCCTATTACTGCAAAAGTAATTGCCGACTTTCTCTCTAACGTTGGCGTAGACCGCGTTTTGACCGTTGATCTGCACGCAGAGCAGATCCAAGGATTTTTTGACGTTCCAGTAGATAATATTTTTGGTACGCCGGTACTGCTCAAAGATATGCTAGCGCGTAACTTAGAGTCGCCGGTTGTGGTTTCGCCTGATCTTGGCGGCGTTGTGCGCGCACGCGCTACAGCAAAGCTGCTCGACGATACCGAAATCGCTATCATCGACAAACGTCGCCCGCGTGCTAACGTGTCGCAGGTGATGAACCTAATTGGGGATGTGGAAAACAGAGATTGCATCATTGTTGATGACATGATTGATACTGCCGGAACCTTGTGTAAAGCGGCTGAAGCGCTTAAAAATCGCGG
>JBOFXO010000361.1:0-4526 GCA_051654185.1 Vibrionaceae bacterium
GCCCTGATATTGATGCTGAAATGATCTTTATCACCAGCCGTTTGTGGCGCGAGCTTGGTATCGACAAACACGTTCATTTGCAGCTTAATTCGATCGGTTCACAAGAAGATCGCGCCAGTTATCGCGCAGCGCTAGTGGCATTTTTAGAGCAGCATAAGGCGCAGCTTGATGAAGACTGTTTGCGCCGTCTTTACACTAATCCGCTACGCATTTTGGACAGTAAAAATCCGCAGGTGCAAGCGCTGTTAGTGGACGCGCCTAAATTGTCGGAGCATCTTGGTGAAGAAGCGCGCGCTCATTTTGCACGATTATGCCAGCTGCTTGATAGCGCTGGGATCGCTTATGAGCTTAACGAAAAACTGGTGCGCGGCCTTGATTATTACAACCTGACTGTGTTTGAGTGGGTGACGCAAAGCCTTGGCACGCAAGGCACTGTTTGTGGTGGCGGCCGTTATGATGGCTTAGTTGAGCAGCTAGGCGGCAAAGCTACGCCTGCGGTCGGTTTTGCAATGGGACTTGAGCGTCTTATTTTGCTGCTTGAAACCTTGCAGTTAGCTGCAGCGCCGCGAGCGGTTGATATTTATCTAGTCAGTAGTGGCGATGAGGCGCTTAGTGCTAGCATGTTGCTTGCTGAGCGGCTACGCGACGCGTTTCCTACGTTTTTGATCATGAACCATTTTGGTGGTGGCAATTTTAAAAAGCAGTTTAAGCGTGCCGACAAACTCGCCGCTAAAGTGGTTTTAGTGCTTGGCGATGATGAAGTTGCGCAAAATCGCGTAACCTGCAAAGTGTTGCAAACTCAGCAGCAGTTCACCTTTGAGAATGACGAGTTGATCGCTAAGCTTTGTGACTTGTTTGCAAGCCGCACTGATGCAACGAATAATTAGCCATTGATCCCACAGTTAATTGAAATTGAAGGAAGGGCGAGTGGATATCCATAGCACAGAAGAACAGCAAGTAGAAGCTATCAAATCGTGGTGGCGTGACAACGGCAAAGCCGTAGCACTGGGCGCACTAATTGGTTTAGGCGGCTTGTATGGCTGGCGTTTTTATGAAAATAAAATCCAGCAAAGCAGTGAGCTTGCTTCTTATCAATTTGATAAGCTTAGTGAAACGCTTGCGCAAAGTAGCGATACTAAATCGCACGAATCTTTTATCACTGACGATCATCATTCAGCGTACCCGCAGCTGCTTGCGTTACAGCTTGCTAAAAAGCAGGCGGATGCCGGTCAACTGGAAGAGGCGGCAAAAATGCTTGCGCGCGTTGTGCAATCTGAGCATAAGCCGTTAGCGGCTTTAGCGTCGCTAAGGCTTGCGCGTTTGCATGTTGCTCGTGCACAGCTTGATGATGCGCTGGCACTGCTTGATCAGATCAAGGCCGATAACTGGCAGGCGCAGGTGCAAGAGCTGCGTGGTGATATCAAATTACAGCAAGGTGATGTTGCAGCGGCTAAGGCGGCTTATTCTGCGGCTAACGCCATCAAACAAGATGGCAATTTGCAAATTAAAATAGACAATTTAGCTTGATCAAACATTGAGAGCCTAGCATGGGATGGAAACAGTTAAGCGCCGTGGCAGTTTTGGTTGGCGCGCTGGTGGCATGTGCAAATGATGATGCAGTTGTCGAAGTTGCGTCTTTATCTGCGATCACAAGCCAGTTTACGCCGCAGTTTCTGTGGAAAAAGCAAGTTGGAAGCGGTGTAGGGCAGTTTTATAGCCACTTAAGCCCCGTTTTTGCTTACGACAGAGTGTTTGCCGCAGACAGAGCCGGAGAAGTGGTTGCGCTTGATCCAAAAACAGGGACACTCATTTGGCAAGTCAAAGCGCAAAAAAATCAGCCGCTTTATATTTCAGGCGGGCTTATCGTCGCTTTTGATAAAGTCTTTTTTGGCACAGAAACCGGACAATTGACGGCGCTTGATGCCAATACCGGCGAGCAGCTGTGGCAAGCGAATGTGGAAGGCGAAATTTTGGCAAAGCCTTTGGCTGCTGAAAGTATGATCATTGTACACAATAGTCGCGGTGAGCTTGCTGCCTATTCCCATGAAGATGGCAAACTTGTATGGAAAATAGCAACGGATGTACCGGCATTAACTTTGCGCGGCGACAGTTCACCGGTTACGGTGTCGGGCGCGGCGTTTTGGGGAATGGCCAATGGGCGCATTGGCGCGGCGCTGTTGCAAAATGGCAACATGATCTGGCAGCTGCCGGTTGCAACGCCACGCGGCTCAACAGAAATTGAGCGCTTAGTTGACGTTGACGCTTCGCCGCTCATTGTCGGTGGGACGTTGTTTGCTGTCGGCTACAATGGAAAATTGATCGCCGTTGATCTGCAGTCAGGCTCGCTCATTTGGCAGCGTCCTTATAGCGCGACGCAAAATTTTATTTTTAACGATAAATCGCTGTATCTTGTCACCGATAAAGATGTGCTGGTCGCTGTGGATGCGCGTAGTGGTAGCGAGCTGTGGAAAAACGGTGATTTAAAACATCGTCAGCTGACAATGCCTGCGATCATTGATGGTTATCTAGCGGTCGGTGACAGCAAAGGGTATTTGCACTGGCTTGATGTGACGAGCGGCGAATTTGTGGCGCGTCAGTCGCTAAAAGGTGGCGGTCTAGCCGTGGCTCCGGTGGCGCTTGATGATGGCGTGTTGACTATGACGCGCGATGGCGTGCTGCGTAAGCAAAACCTTCCTTCTGAGGCGAAAATGGCTGCCGAAAAAGGCAAAAAAGGCCGTAAGTCTGAAGACTAGCTTATAAAATAAAGTCTTACTGAGCAAACTGCGGGGCGCCTAATGGTGCCCCGTTGTCATTTTCTTTTTTGCTGGCAAGCATGGTTTTTACTGCGCCTATTGCATCGCTTATGGCTAATAGCGCCTTTGCTTGCTGTGAAACACGAGAAATCTTACTAAGCAGTGATATCGCTTCTTTGTCCTTTAGGCTAGAATGCCATCCATGTTGCAAGGTGCTAGCTGTGCTAGCGCTTCTTGTTTTTAATGTGAAAGTGTTTGTGGCCAAAGCTGGCACACATTGCATGAAATTGATAGATGTGAGGCTGTATGATCCCTGTTGTTGCTCTGGTTGGGCGCCCAAATGTTGGAAAATCGACGCTTTTTAATCGGTTAACGCGCACACGTGATGCGCTGGTGGCTGATTTTCCTGGCTTAACGCGGGATCGCAAATACGGCCGAGCCGTGCTGGGTGAGCACGAATTTATTGTTATCGATACCGGCGGTATTGACGGCAATGAAGAGGGAATTGAGAGCAAAATGGCGCAGCAGTCGCTGCAAGCGATTGAAGAAGCTGATGTTGTGCTGTTTATGGTCGATGGCCGAGCGGGGCTCATGGTGGCCGATCAGGCGATTGCCGATCACTTGCGTAAGCGCGATAAACCCACTTTTTTGGTGGTCAATAAAGTGGACGGTATCGATGCCGATACGGCGAGCACTGAGTTTTGGCAGCTTGGCATGGATAACATGTACCATATTGCAGCGACTCACGGTCGCGGCGTGCTGCACCTGCTTGAGCATGCGCTGCGTCCTTTTGCGCAGCAAATGAGCGAGCTGCATGAAGGGCTGCTTGACGCTGAAGAGTCTGAAAGCGCCGCGGCGCAAGATGACAAAGAGCGGATCTATACCGAAGAAGACGCGCAGGCTGCGTTGCAGCGTTTGCAAGATCAGCCGATCAAGTTTTGTATCATTGGTCGCCCTAATGTGGGCAAATCAACGCTCACGAACCGCATTTTGGGCGAAGAGCGCGTGATTGTGTACGACATGCCGGGGACGACGCGCGACTCCATTTATGTGCCGATGACGCGTGATGAGCGAGAATACGTAGTGATCGACACCGCCGGCGTGCGCCGCCGTGGCCGCATTAACGAAAAAGTTGAAAAATTTTCGGTGGTGCAAACGCTTAAAGCAATTGAAGATGCAAACGTTGTGCTGCTAGTGGTCGATGCACGCGAAAATATTTCAGATCAAGATCTAAGCTTGCTGGGCTTTGCGCTTAACGCTGGGCGCGCGATTGTGATCGCCGTTAATAAGTGGGATGGACTTGATTTTGACGTGAAAGAGCGCGTTAAATCGGAGCTGGATCGCCGTTTAGGTTTTGTTGATTTTGCGCGAATTCATTTTAGTTCGGCGCTGCATGGCACAGGTGTGGGGCACCTTTTTGAATCGATCCAAGAGGCGTATCAGTCCGCGACAACGCGTATTAGCACCTCGCTGTTAACGCGTATTTTAAAAATGGCACAAGAAGATCACGAGCCGCCGATGGTGCGTGGCCGTCGCATCAAACTAAAATATGCGCATGCGGGCGGTTATAACCCGCCGATCATCGTTATGCACGGCAATCAGGTGGATGAAATGCCCGGTTCATACAAGCGTTACTTGATGAACTATTACCGCAAGTCTTTAAAAATTATGGGAACTCCGCTCAAATTACAGTTTAAGAGCAGTGATAACCCCTATGAAAATAAAGTTGAAAAATTGACCATGTCGCAAACACGCCAGCGTAAACGCCTGCTC
>JBOFXO010000362.1:0-6482 GCA_051654185.1 Vibrionaceae bacterium
TTTTGCATGCTCAGCGATCAGCGTTTTTAACGCAACATTAGGCTGCGGCGCTTGCCACTCCCATGCAGGCGTGTTGACTTCTTTAGCAAACTCGTTGATCGCCGCAATAACCGCTTGCTGCTGCTCATGGCCAAACACCACAGCTTGTAGCATCTGCTCTTCAGACAGACGCTCAGCTTCAGATTCAACCATTAGCACAGCGCTGCTTGTACCCGCAACCACCAAATCAAGACGGCTTTGTGCGAGCTCTTTAATGCTTGGGTTTAAAACCAGTTGATCATCGATAAAACCAACGCGCGCGGCGCCAATCGGGCCGTTAAATGGAATACCAGAAATGGCCAGCGCCGCCGAGGTACCAATCATCGCAACGATATCAGGTGAAACATCAGGATTCACCGAAACCACGGTGATGATGATTTGAACTTCGTTATTAAAGCCTTCAGGGAAAAGTGGACGAATTGGGCGGTCAATAAGACGCGCAGTCAAGGTTTCACCTTCTGAAGGGCGCCCTTCGCGCTTAAAAAATCCGCCAGGAATGCGCCCTGCTGCGTAAGTACGCTCTTGATAATTCACAGTAAGCGGGAAAAAGTCTTGTCCTTCAACCGCTTCTTTTTTACCTACAACGCTAACAAACACAGAAGTGTCATCCATGCTTGCCATCACAGCTGCGGTAGCTTGTCGCGCGATAACGCCGGTTTCTAATGTAACGGTGTGATTACCGTAGGGAAATGTTTTTACAATCGCTTTCATGAGCCTTCCTTTACAAAATTTAAGATGAATTAAGGCTTTCCATCGCGACTAATACCAATACTTTCACGTCTAAAAGTATTCGAAATAGTCGCGACCGAGCGGTCTGCGTGCTGACGTCAGCCTTAAAGCTTGTACATTATACACGTGAGCTATGTTTTAGCCCAAGTTTTATCAATTTATGCGTATTACGCGTAGATCTTGCAGTTATTTCACGTAAAAAAGCAAAAAGGAGCCGATTGGCTCCCTTTAGCGGATCTTGGCGCAAAAATTAGCGACGTAGACCAAGGCTTTCGATCAGCGCTAAGTAGCGATCTGCATCTTTACCTTTAAGGTAGTCAAGCAGTTTACGGCGACGAGAAACCATGCGTAGCAGGCCACGGCGGCTATGGTGATCCGCTTTGTGCTGTGAAAAGTGACCTTGCAGGTGGTTAATAGACGCAGTTAATAGTGCGATTTGTACTTCTGGAGAACCTGTGTCGGTTGCGCTTTTCGCGTATTTGGCCACAACTTCTGCTTTAGCTTGTGCATTCAGAGACATCTGATTTCCTTAGATAATAATAAATATGTGCCAGCCAATCTCTGATCCAGCCAGCACGGGACAGCGAATTATACCGCTGCAAGTTAAGAACGCAAGCGCGAAGATTGCCGTGCATGCTTAAGCGGTTGTGATAAGGCGCCGCGGCGCAATAAGCCCGTCCTCATTCACTTCGCCTACGCCAATAAACTCCTGCAAATCGCCAACTAACAGGCGCACGCAGCCAGACATCGGTGCATCAGCAACCTGCAGCGCCTGACCTTGCAACGCATAACCGCCCATGATCGGCGATAAATGCACGCTAGGCAGCGCTTGCACGGCGCTATCCATCGGCAAAAGCAGCGGATCAAGCAGCTCGCGCGGCGCGATGCCTTGCTCTTGCGCGCTTGCTAGCAGCGCTTGCAGCGTATTGAGCGTTACCATTTGCGCAGCAGGGTATTGCGCAACGCCAATACGGCGCAGCACAGTCACGTGCGCACCACAGCCTAGTTTTTCGCCAAGATCATCAACAATGGTACGAATGTAAGTGCCTTTTGAGCAGTGGATTTCCATCTCGACTTCGTCGTGTGAAAAACGCAGCAGCTCAATAGAAAAAACGGTGATAGGACGCGCTTCACGCGCAACTTCAATCCCAGCACGCGCGTATTCGTACAAAGGCTTGCCTTCAAACTTCAGCGCTGAAAACATCGACGGCACCTGCATACTTGTGCCTGCAAACGACATGACCGCAAGCTTAAGCTGCTCAGCGCTCACGTTTACATCACGCGTTGCGACAACTTGCCCCTCAGCATCTGAGGTGTTTGTGCGCACGCCAAGCTTTGCCGTCACAAGATAGCGTTTATCAGAGTCGAGCAAAAATTGGGAAAACTTGGTCGCTTCGCCAAAACAAATAGGTAGCATGCCGCTAGCTAGCGGATCGAGCGCGCCGGTATGGCCGGCTTTTTGCGCGAAAAAAATCCGCTTAACTTGTTGTAGCGCGCCGTTAGATGTGATCCCTGATGGCTTATCTAGCAGCAAAATGCCATTCACCGGCCGGCCGCGCGAGCGAGCATTACGCGCAGACATTAGCTTTGCTCCTCATCGTCTTTGTGATTCACTTTGTCGCTATTGACCGCTTGCGTAACCAAATTAGAAATACGCATCCCTTCGGTTAGCGACTGATCATAGACAAAAGTGAGCTCAGGCGTAACGCGTAAGCGGATCACCTTGCCAAGCAAGCTGCGAATAAAACCTGACGCTTCACGCAGTGCGGCAAGCCCCTCTTGTGGCGTTTGATCGCCGAGGGTAAAAAACGTAACAAACACTTTGGCATACGCCAGATCACGCGAGGACTCGACACTTGAAACGGTCACCATACCAATGCGTGGATCTTTAACTTCGCGCTGTAAGATCAGCGCTATTTCTTTTTGCAGCTGCTGCTCAACCCGCTGCACACGGCTAAATTCTTTGGCCATACAACCCTTCTTAATAAAAAAAGGAAACGTCGCCGCTTCCCTTTTTATCTTTATCCTTGATAACGAGCGGCAAGCTAAGCGCTAAAACTGCTCATCATCATATTAAGTACTTTCATGGCGATGCGGCGCACTTTTAATCGATGGTACGCTTAACTTCAACCACTTCAAACACTTCGATCTGATCACCAATGCGCACGTCGTTGTAGTTTTTCACGCCGATACCACATTCATAACCTTTACCGACTTCGTTGACATCATCTTTAAAGCGGCGTAAAGACTCAAGCTCACCTTCGAAGATCACAACGTTATCACGCAATACGCGAATTGGCGCGCTACGTTTGATGATGCCATCAGTAACCATACAGCCGGCGATTGCGCCAATTTTTGGTGACTTAAACACATCGCGCACTTCAGCAAGGCCGATGATCTCTTGTTTAAACTCAGGAGAGAGCATGCCGCTCATCGCTTGCTTAACTTCATCAAGCAGCGAATAAATCACTGAGTAATAACGTAAATCAAGGTTTTCTGCATCGATGGTCTTACGAGCCGAGGCATCCGCACGGACGTTAAAGCCCACCAAAATAGCGTTAGAAGCTGCAGCAAGCACCGCGTCAGTTTCTGTGATAGCGCCCACGCCTGAACCTACGATTTTCACTTTCACTTCATCAGTAGAAAGCTTCATCAAAGAGTCAGCGATGGCTTCAACAGAGCCTTGTACGTCAGCTTTAAGCACCACGTTAAGCTCAGAAACTTCACCGTCGGTGATGTTTGAGAACATGTTTTCAAGTTTGGCTTTTTGTTGACGCGCCAGCTTAACATCGCGGAATTTGCCTTGACGATACAAAGCCACTTCGCGCGCTTTACGCTCATCACGCACAACAGTCGCTTCGTCACCCGCTTGTGGTACGCCTGACAGGCCTAAAATTTCCACAGGGATAGAAGGACCGGCTGATTCGATCTCTTTGCCGTTTTCATCGCGCATCGCACGCACACGGCCGTATTCAAGGCCGCACAGCACAATGTCGCCACGCTTTAACGTTCCAGATTGCACAAGCACAGTTGCTACTGAGCCACGCCCTTTATCAAGACGCGATTCGATAACCACACCGCTTGCCATACCTTCACGCACAGCTTGCAATTCTAAAACTTCAGCTTGCAGCAAAATTGACTCAAGTAGACCATCGATATTGGTCCCTTTTTTCGCTGACACGTGCACAAACATGTGCTCGCCGCCCCACTCTTCTGAGATCACGCCGTGCTGCGAAAGCTCATTACGCACGCGGTCAAGATCGCAAGAGTCTTTGTCAATTTTGTTAACCGCAACAATCAAAGGCACACCGGCAGCTTTTGCGTGCTGAATAGCTTCAATCGTCTGTGGCATAACGCCATCATCGGCAGCAACAACCAGCACGACAATGTCTGTCGCCTTAGCACCACGGGCACGCATTGAAGTAAACGCGGCGTGTCCCGGTGTATCTAAAAAGGTGATCATGCCGTTTGGCGTTTCTACATGGTACGCACCGATATGCTGCGTGATCCCACCCGCTTCACCCGATGCGACATGCGCTTTACGAATGTAGTCAAGCAACGATGTTTTACCATGGTCAACGTGGCCCATGATGGTCACAACCGGCGCTCTTGGCTCACGGCGCTTGCTGTCATCGCGATCAAGTAGCACTGCGTGCTCAAGCTCGTTTTCACGGCGCAATACCACTTTGTGGCCCATTTCTTCGGCGATAAGCTGCGCAGCTTCTTGATCCAAAACTTGGTTGATGGTCGCCATCGCACCCATTTTGATCATCGCTTTGATAACTTCCGAGCCTTTGACGGCCATTTTGTTAGCAAGCTCTGCTACGGTGATAGTTTCGCCAATTTCCACGTCACGGTTAATTTTTTGTGCCGGCTTTTGGAAAGCATGGGTCATTGAAGAAATAGGTTTTGAAGTACGGCTTTTGAGTTTGCCGCCTTTACCACCGCGCTGACGCGATGAAAAAAGCTCCTCTTCACGCTCTTGCGTGGATTTTTTCTTGCGACGTCGACGTGTCGCAGATTCTTGGCGACGATCGGCTTCATCTTCTGCTTCTCGAGCATAAAGTGAAGTCACAGTGTGATGGTCAACCATTTCCAACTCTTCTATTGCAGGTTGTGGTTGACTCCATCTTTCTTCGTTTAATTCTGCCATCTTGCGTGCCTCTTCTAGCTGGCGCTGACTCTCTTCTTCAGCTTTACGCTTGGCTTCCTCTTCCTGGCGGCGCTTTAGTTCATCAGCTTGTTTTTTTGCTTGCACATCAGCTACCTTATGAGTCGCAACCTCCTGCGCAGACTCTTTTGGCCCTTGATTTTGCGGTGCGGCAAGAGGTGCACTCTCTGATCCCGCACGCTTAGCACTTTGCTGTGCCTCTTGCTTTAATCTGGCTTCTTCCTCACGCTTTGCTTTAGCCTGTGCATCCCGCTGGGCTTTTTCTTCAGCTTGACGACGCGCTAATTCTTCGGCTTCACGCTGCTGCGCTAATGCTTGCTCAGCAGCTTCTTGCGCTAAACGCTGTTCTTCAAGATCGCTGCGTTTAACATAAGTGCGCTTTTTACGCACTTCAACTTGCACATTTTTGCTTTTGCCATCATTCCCCGATACGCTCAACGTGCTACGTTTTTTTCGCTGTAAGGTTAACTTTACGGGAGAACTCCCTTGGTCACCGTGCTCGCGCTTGAGGTGAGTTAACAGGGTCTGTTTTTCTTCCTGGCTAACGTGATCAGTGGCTACTTTTTTAATTCCAGCATCACCTAATTGCTGCAGCAAACGCTCAACTGGCGTACCAATCTCATCCGCAAGCGCTTTAACTGTTACTTCAGACATTCTGCTCTCCTTAATTGCGAGGCTTAAGCGTTATCGCTAAACCAGCAAATGTTGCGTGCCGACATTATAAGCTCGCCCGCTCTCTTTTCATCCAATTGCTCAATATCTAAAAGATCTTCAGTACATTGCTCAGCAAGATCTTCTAATGTGCAGATCCCTTTTGCCGCTAAGCAATACGCCATATCACGCTCTAAACCTTCTAACGCGAGCAGCTCTGCAGAAGGCTCAGCATTAACCATCACTTCTTCTTTTGCTAAAGCTAAAGTAGTTAGCGCAGCTTTAGCGCGATTACGCAGCTCTTCAACGGTCTCATCATCAAGGCCATCAATTTCTAACAGCTCTTTAACCGGTACGTACGCAATCTCTTCTAGTGACGTAAAGCCACCGTCAACAAGCTCTTGCGCAAATTCTTCATCGACATCAAGGTGTTTGATAAAGAGCGTAATAGACTCGCTAGCTTCTTCTTGATGTTTTTTCGCCAGATCGGCAACCGTCATGACATTAAGCTCCCAGCCGGTCAGCTGCGAAGCTAAACGCACGTTTTGACCACCACGGCCGATAGCTTGAGCAAGGTTGTCAGCTTCAACAGCGATGTCCATCGTATGCGAATCTTCATCTACAATAATGGATGCTACATCGGCAGGCGCCATCGCATTGATCACAAATTGCGCCGGATTTTCGTCCCACAGCACAATATCAACACGCTCACCACCTAATTCGCTAGAAACTGCCTGCACACGAGCGCCACGCATACCTACGCAAGCGCCTACTGGATCAATACGGCGATCGTTGGTTTTTACAGCAATTTTCGCCCGCGAACCAGGATCGCGCGCCGCGCCCATCACATCAATGATCTCTTCACCAATTTCTGGCACTTCGATGCGAAACA
>JBOFXO010000363.1:0-4212 GCA_051654185.1 Vibrionaceae bacterium
CGGCGGACAATTTTCACTGCCACTGACCGCTATTGTTCCCGATAATCAAGGCAAACAGTTTGTTTGGGTGCTTGATCAAGATAACAAAGCTCGTCAACGCTACATCACGCTGGGCAATTTGCAAAATAGCCGCGTTGAAGTGGTGCAAGGCTTAAATGCTGGCGAAAAAGTGATCATTGCCGGAGCACAAAGTGTGCAAGAAGGCCTGCAAGTTCAGCCTCGTATCGCTACCAATGAGAGTAATTAATCATGGATATCGCTCGCTACACTTTAGCTAAGCGCACAAGCGTCTGGGTGCTCATCGCCCTCACGCTGCTCGGCGGCTATCTTAGCTATCTCAAATTAGGACGCTTTGAAGATCCCGAGTTTGTCATAAGACAAGCTGTGATCAACACGCCCTATCCAGGCGCAACCGCCCAAGAAGTTTCCGATGAGATCACCGACGTTATTGAAGGCGCGGTTCAATCATTACAAGAGCTTAAAGAGGTAAAATCGGTCTCTAAACAAGGGATGTCGGAAGTTACCGTTGAGATCAAACTTGAGTTTTCTAAAACAGCCAACGAGCTGCAGCAAGTTTGGGATAAACTGCGCCGCAAAGTAACCGATGCGCAGCGCAAGCTGCCGCCAGGCGCCGGCGCGCCTATCGTCAATGATGATTTCTCGGACGTTTATGCTCTCTTTTACGCCGTAACCGGTGAAGGGTATAGTGATAAAGAGCTGCAAGATTACGTTGATAAAATACGCCGTGAAATCGTGCTCGTACCGGGAGTTGCAAAAACTGAAACACTTGCAGAAAAGCAAGAGACCATTTTCGTTGAGATCTCTAGCGAATCACTCAACAGTTTTGGCGTTTCAGCAGAAGCCGTCTTTAATACCCTGCAAAAACAAAACTTAGTCGTGCAATCGGGCAGCATTGATGCAAACACCATGCGCATTCCCGTGCTACCAAGCCCCAATATTCGCAGCACTCGCGATCTGCAAAATTTGCAAATTGCGCTGGGGAAAAACAATACCTTAGTTAAACTTGGCGACATCGCAACCATCACGCGCGGCTATCAAGAGCCAGCGTCAATGCTCATGCGCTTTAATGGCAAACGCGCTGTCGGTTTTGGCGTTTCTAACGTCAACGGCGGTAACGTGGTTGACATGGGCGATGCGGTAAAAGCGCGCTTAGCGCAGCTTGAAGATCAGCGGCCCATCGGCATGGAGCTCCACCCTGTTTCAATGCAGTCTGACTCTGTGCGTGCATCGGTAACAAACTTCGTCAATAACTTGATTGCGGCAGTCGCGATTGTGTTTATTGTTTTGCTGATCTTTATGGGCGTACGCTCTGGGATCATCATCGGCTTTGTTTTGCTACTCACAGTGGCCGGCACCTTGTGCATCATGCTGTTTGACGATATCGCCATGCAACGTATCTCGCTCGGAGCGCTGATCATCGCGCTTGGTATGCTGGTTGATAACGCAATTGTTGTCACTGACGGCGTGTTAGTGCGTCTGCAAAAAAATCCTGATGAAGATCGCGCCACTATTGTTTCTGACATCGTCAGCAGCACACAATGGCCGCTGCTAGGTGGTACCGTGGTGGGTATTTTTGCCTTTAGCGCCATCGGCTTATCGCCAACGGACATGGGCGAATACGCAGGATCGCTCTTTTGGGTAATTTTGTACTCCATGTTTTTAAGCTGGCTACTCGCTGTTACCGTTACGCCGCTTTTATGCCACGACTACTTAAAAGTGAAGGCAAATCAAGAGGAGAGTAAACCTAGCGCGATGATCAACGGCTACCGCGCCGTGCTCGCTTGGGTATTAAAGTCACGTAAATTTAGCGTTGTTTTGCTAGTTAGCATGTTGGTTGCGGCATTTTGGGGCTTTAAATTTATCCCTCCCGGTTTTATGCCAGAATCGCAGCGCCCTCAATTTGTGGTCGATATCTTTTTACCACAAGGCTCCGACATTAAGTTCACACAAAGCGTTGTGGCGCAAATTGAACAAGATGTGAAAGCAAAACCGCATGTCACCAATATTGCCACCTTTATTGGCGGCGGCGCGCTGCGCTTTATGCTTTCCTATGTGCCAGAGCCACGTAACAGCAGCTACGGTCAACTGCTTATCGACGTGGACGATTACAACAGTATTTCAACCTTGGTCAATGAGCTGCAAGATGAAATTAGCGCTAAATATCCGCAAGCCTCGATCAAAGTGTGGAAATTCATGCTTGGACGCGGGGGCGGTAAGAAAATAGAGGCAGGATTTAGCGGCCCTGACAGTAAAGTGCTGCGCGAGCTTGCTGAGCAAGCGAAAAAAATCATGCAATCTAAGCCTGAGCTTATCGCCATACAAGACGACTGGCGTCAGCAAATGCCGGTACTGCGCCCCATCTACTCTGAGCAGCAAGCGCAATTTTTTGGCTTAACCAGCCAAGAGATCAACAGTGCAATTGCACAAACCCTCTCAGGGCGCACAGTCGCAACTTATCGCGAAGGGGATGATCTTATCCCGATTGTGGTACGTGCACCGGAAAATGAACGCTCTCACCAACGCGCGGTAGAAAATACCGAAGTGTTTAGCCCTAAAACCAATAGCCACGTGCAAATTAGCCAGCTGATTGAATCGGTTAAGCTTGTGTATGAAGATGCCATGCTGCGCCGCATTAACCGCATGCCGGCGATCCTTGTACAAGCAGATCCGGCGCCTAATGTGCTCACTTCCGATGCATTTAATATCATCAAACCTGATATTGAAGCAATGCAGCTACCACCTGGCTATAAGCTCACGTGGTACGGCGAGCACAAAGCTTCGCACGATGCCAATGAAGGTCTTGCAACTTCAGCGCCTTTCGGCTTTGCTGCGATGATTTTAGCGGTGATCTTCATGTTCAACGCGCTACGCCAGCCGCTTGTGATCTGGCTGACAGCGCCGCTCGCGGTGATCGGGGTGGCAATTGGCCTTATCATTTTCCAAACGCCTTTTGAATTTATGGCGATCTTGGGCTTTTTAAGCCTAATTGGAATGATGGTAAAAAATGCCATTGTGCTTGTCGATCAGGCGGATGCAGAGATCAAAGAGGGTAAAATGCCTTATTTTGCCATCATTGATGCAGCATTAAGTCGTGCAAAACCTGTCTTACTTGGCGCGCTGACAACCATCTTGGGAGTCGCACCGCTGCTTGTCGATCCCTTCTTTAAGAGCATGGCTGTCACCATCATGTTTGGATTGCTGTTTGCAACTATCTTAACGCTGGTTGTGATCCCACTCTTTTATGCCATTTTCTTTAACGTGCAGGCTGAGCCGCATCTTATTGAGAATGCAAAAAGTTAAAACGAAAGGCCCTGTTTAGACAGGGCTTTTTTTGACACAAGTGTCACAAATGTTCTAATTAATGATCACTTCATCCAAAATCTGATTGTCATTTTTTTAATGCTCTCATACAGTTAATAACACCTAATGCAAGGTAATCCCCCCACACACCGTTAAAGGAGCTAACATGGCCGATAAAGAAAATTATCGAGTTGCTATCGATATACTTTGCTGCCACTTAGGGCTGAGTTTTCACGAAGCCTGCGTTGAACTAGGACTTGTAGAAGATGGTAAAGTCTGCCCAGATTGTCATTCAAGCGAATCTTCATAAAATATTGTAAGGAGTAAATCTAACCTTTTTTAAAATCCGCTCTACAAGGCTGAAATTGCAGCCTTGTTATGTTTGACTCAATATCCCCCCCATTGCTCATCTTGCTATACAACAAAGCTTTTGATCGCTATCTGCAAATTATAAAAAAATCAATCACAAACTTATTAAAGAGCTTTACCTTCCTTGAAAGCTAAAGAATAATCAAATCAGCGCACTATTCTTTACTGATACTAAGAGGCTATTTTGCAAGCCAATATTTCTACGCCATCCCCTATGCCTATCCCAGTATTTTTCACTTTGGGACTCTTTGCTATCGCATCGGGTTTTATCATGAGCCTGCTGCCTCTTGCGCTCAAAGAGCACGCTATGCCCGAAGGTCTTGCCGCTTGGCTTGCGAGTGTTTTTTATGGAGGGCTTCTCATCGGCTCAACCGTCAGTGCGCGCATTGTCAGCCACCTCAAACACCGCTACGCGCTCTCTCTTTTTTTACTGACCGTCGTTATCTCAATTTGCGCGATGGCGTTTTTCACAACCCCTAGCGTCTGGTTAATTGGCCGTTTAATTTCAGGGATCGCTATCGC
>JBOFXO010000364.1:0-2396 GCA_051654185.1 Vibrionaceae bacterium
GTTTTTATCTCAAGCGCATCAGCAATGCCCTGCCCAATGATAATGCGCTGCGCGCCAGGCACCAGCTTTTGCCATGCATTGTCCGTCACATAACGATAGATATCACTGACTTGCGACTCGTGCTCTTGTGAAACAGCGCGGATCTGCGCAGGCTTTAGGTTAACCCCTTTTTCAAGAAGACCGGTAAACTCAACGTAAGGCGCGGCAGCCAACACTTGCGGATGACGGCGCGCTTGCTGCGCTAAAGAGGACCAATTTTCAATGGTCGTGCCAATTCCTGCTAGCTGCCCTTGCGGGATCACGGCAAGTACGCGCTGACGCAGCTCGCGCTCAAAACCGTTCATCGCCGAAAGACCAATGATAAGCGCCATCACGCCAACCGAGATCCCAAGCACAGAAGAGACAGAAATAAAAGAGACCAAACGGCTGCGCCGTTTAACTTGGCGAAAACGTCTGCCAATAAAAAGTGCTAAACGCTGCGTCATAGTGCTGCTCTACCTGCCGCTTGTAAGGCGGGATCAAGCAGCTTGCCATCAAACATGGTCAACTTGCGTCCCATTTTATCAGCCAAACTTTTATCATGCGTAACAAGCAAAAAAGCGGTATTAAACTGCTGATTTAACTCAAGCATCAGCTCTAAAACCGTTTGCGCCGTTTTATGATCAAGATTACCTGTCGGCTCATCGGCTAAAACAAGCGCTGGGTGGCTTACCATTGCACGCGCAATCGCCCCACGCTGCCGCTCGCCACCTGAAAGCTCCGAAGGTTTATGTCCTTTACGGTGAGAAAGCCCTACCGCTTCGAGCATTTCATCGGCGCGTTTTTGTGCAAGCGCTGGCTTCATGCCTGCAATTAAAAGTGGCATCATCACGTTTTCTTGGGCGCTAAAATCTGCTAAGAGATGGTGAAATTGGTAAATAAAACCAAGATGTTGATTGCGAAGCATCGCTTGCTGTTTTTCATTAAGCGAAGCTAAAGGCTGCCCCATAAAGTCAATTTGCCCGCTATCGAGCGAATCAAGCGTGCCAACAAGCTGCAGCAAGGTACTTTTTCCCGAGCCAGACGCTCCCACAATCGCCACCATTTCGCCAGCGGTGAGCGAAAAAGAGACATCTTTTAACACCGGAGTACAAAGCCCCCCGTCATGATAGGTTTTACACACATTGCGGCACTGCAATAAAATTTCACTCATAGTAGCACTTACTCATAACGAAGCGCCTTCGCAGGCGCAGTTGAAGCGGCAGCCAAGGAAGGCAAAAACGTAGCACAAAGCGTCACTAGCATTGCGCCAAGCACAACCAGCAACACTTGCGAGCTTTCGACAACGATGGGCAAAATAACGCCATCGCCAAACAGGCTAAGATCAAAGAATTGAAAAATATCATTGAGGCTCAGCGACAATATAACGCCCGCAGCGCCGCCAAGCAGCGCGCCGATAAGACCACTGCTTGCGCCCTGCACTAAAAATAGCAGCACCACGCTGCGCCGGTACATGCCAAGCGTTTTTAAAATCGCCACTTCCGCTTGCTTTTCCATCACCACCATGATCAGCGCGCAAATGATATTAAAAGCTGCGACAACAATGATGAGCCCGAGCATTAAGCCCATGATATTTTTTTCCATTTTGACGGCTTGAAACAGCTCGCCACGAAAAGTGCGCCAGTCAAACCAAGAAAAGCCCTGCTTTTCAAAAACAGTTTGCAACTGAGCAACATCAAAAGGGTCGGCTAAAAATAAGCGCGTTGGCGCATCTGCCACCGATTTTCGCGTCAAACGGGCGACATCGTGAATGTTGGCGTAGATAAATTCACCGTCTAAATCGGTGTCTGTTGCATAAATGGCGGCAACGGTAAAATTTCGCTGCAAGGGGATCTTGCCAAGCGGTGAGTAATGGCTTGCACTCGTCACTAACAGCCGCACTTTATCCCCAACATCAAGGGCTAAGTCGCGCGCCATCTGTTTGCCGATCACAACGCGATAGCTTGCAGTGTTAAGCTCGCCAAATTGGCCGTCCATAATGCGGCTTGCAATAGGCTCATGCGCGCTAGGGTCAATGCCAAGCAATTTACCACCGGAAATACCATTTGCGCTTTGCACAACCACATCGGTGAGCAGCAGCGGCGCATGGTTGACAATCGCGCCGCGCAGCTTGGGCTGCGTTAAAAACAAGGGGTCACTGAGTGCAGCCTCGGAGATAAAAGCATGCGGCAGCACACCTAAAATGCGCTCTTTTAATTCGGATTCAAAACCGTTCATAACAGAAAGGACGGTCACGAGCGCCATCACGCCAACCGTTATTCCCGCCGTTGATAAATAAGAGACAAAACGGCCGAACTTATCACCCGTTCGTCCGCGCAAATAACGAAATCCAACACACACTGGCAACGGACGAAACA
>JBOFXO010000365.1:0-4765 GCA_051654185.1 Vibrionaceae bacterium
GCCGCAGCTTGCTCAGGTTGCACGCTTTTTTCTTGCTGTACACCTTCAGCGCCATGCATCCAGTACACTAAGCGGTTAGCAAACAGAAGCAAAATAACGGCGCTGACAACAGCTGCGAGCGCAATACCACCAAAAACAGCCATTGCACCAGCATTGCCAACAAATGAGCCAATCATGCCAGCGGCGTAGTTAGCAAGTGCGTTAAAGCCAAACCAAGCGCCCATCATGAGCGATGCTAATCGCAGCGGCGCAAGTTTTGTCACCATCGACAAGCCAATCGGTGATAAACACAGCTCGCCTAGCGTGTGGAACATGTAGGCGCCAACCAGCCAGAACATAGAAGTTTTAACACTCATGTCACCGTCTTGATCAAGCACAGCGCCAACCATGGACAAAAAGCCAATCGCTAAGAAAATAAGGCCTAGCGCAAATTTCACAGGTGAAGTTGGCTCATTTTTACCCATTTTTACCCATAACATCGCAACCAGCGGGGCAAAAATAATGATGAAGAATGGGTTTAAAGACTGAAACCATGCCGTTGGGACTTCAAAGCCACCGATCATTCTGTCGGTGTAATTTTGCGCGTAGAGGTTCATCAAGCCGCCGGCTTGCTCAAAACCCGCCCAAAAAATAATGGTGAAAAGTCCAAGGATCAAAATAACCTTGATGCGATCAAGCTCTTCTTTAGTGAGCGCAGTTGCTGAATGGGCGCCGCGTTTTTTCGCTGCAGGGATAATGCCTACATCACCTAAATATTTGCTAGCAAAAAAAGCTTGAATGATCAGCGATAAAACCATACCAATACCGGCGCAAACAAACGCCGCCTGCCAGCCAAAGTGCATCGCAGCAAAACCGCACACAATCCCAGCAAGAAAACTACCGATGTTAATGCCCATATAAAAAATGGTAAACGCGCCATCACGACGAGAATCGCCCGTTTCGTAGAGATCGCCCACCATGGTTGAAATGTTGGGCTTAAACAGGCCGTTACCTAAAATGATGAATGCTAAACCGACATAAAAAATAACATTCACAAGATCAGGGGCTAAAGAGTGCGGCAGCGCCAGTGTAAACTGTCCTATTGCCATCAATACCGCGCCAATAATGATTGAGCGGCGTTGTCCAAGGTAAGTGTCAGCTAACCATCCACCAATCAGTGGCGTGATATAAACTAAGGCAGTGTAAATCCCGTAAAGTTTTAGCGCATCAACCTGAGTCCAACCTAATCCACCATTAACAGTCTGGTCAGCAAGATAAAGAACTAAAATAGCACGCATTCCGTAGTAGGAAAATCTTTCCCACAACTCGGAACTAAACAGAAAAAACAATCCTTTCGGATGACCTAGCCAGGTCTGTTGAGAGGGAGTCGTCATGGGAATACCTATAACTTAATATGGATGAATTATGCACTGCTCAAAAAAGCACTATTCACTTATAAAGGAAGTCAATTTAAATTACAAGTAACATCCTAGGCAAAATGCAGCACGAAACTCCAAGTAATAGGCAAAAACAATAAAAAAAACTATCTATGCACTGTTTTTTGCCCATTTTTTAATTTTAAATCATGCTCATATCAAGCATGTGCTTCCGATAAAAGCGCGCGTACGGCAGCCACTTTTGCTCCGTCAGTAATGTTGATGGTTCCATCGTCAGATGCCCCCATCGTCACGGCATGTGCCGCGGCGCTGCCACGAAATCCCATTCCGGACATATGCACTTCAGTTGCCCCAATAAACTCAAGCACAGTCTGCACATTTTCCGCATTGATCCCAGCACCTGGCATGAGCTGTATACGCCCCGCAATGGCATTTTGCATCTCTTGCAACATTTCAAGCCCCGCCAGCGCAGTAGCGGCGTGACCTGAGCTTAAAATTCGCTCACAGCCTGCCGCAATGATGGTTTCAATATCACGCCGCCAGTCGCTTGAAACATCAATGGCGCGATGAAAAGTGACGCCCATCGGGTGAGCGGCTTGCACGAATTGGCGCAAAATCGCCTCAGGCACGAGCCCTTCTTGATCTAAAATGCCAACCACTACGCCTTGCAGGCCCAATTTTTTAGCCACAGCAATATCTTGCAGCATTAAAGCTACCTCTTCGCTGCTAAAGCAAAAATCTCCCGTGCGCGGGCGGATCATGGCATAAACCGGCACAGTCGCAAGTTGCATTGCCTGTTGCATAAGGCCATAAGAAGGGGTCAAGCCGCCAAGCAGCAGCGCGCTGCACAGCTCAATGCGATCCGCGCCATTTTTTTGCGCAGTCAGCAAGGATTCAATATTATCAACGCACACTTCAAGGCAGATCATCACAGTAGTCCTTCGCAATTTTTAACAGCAAAATGCAACAATGCGGCGCCTCGCACGCCGCCAGCTGCGTTAAATTTGGCTTGCAAAACCGCAGGGGGCGCCACTTTTGGCAGTAAATTGGCAGGCAAACGTGCTGGCAGCTGCTGGTAGATCTCAGAAAATTCACAAAGGCCGCCGCCTAAAACAATGACGTCGGGATCAAGCAACAAGCTGGCATTAGCAAGTCCTGCGGCTAAAATATCAAGCCAGCAATCAACGCAAGCTAAGGCTGCAGGCTCACGCGCATAGAAGCGTTCGACAATCTGCTCACCGCTCGCACTAGCACCAGAAAAATGCAAATACAGGCGCTCAAGCCCCGTGCCAGAAGCGTAGGTTTCAAAACAAGCTACACGGCCGCAGCCACAAGTGACAAACGGCAAAGCGGGATATTTAGCCAATACGGTTGCCGGTAATGTGATATGGCCAATTTCACCCGCCATGAAATTTTTTCCATGCAAAATAGTGGCATTTGTGTAAATTGCGCCGCCACCCCCCGTGCCCAGTGTCACGCCCAACGCGCAAGATGCGCCATCGGCCGATCCTTGGTGCACTTCAGACCATAAAAAGCAGTTAGCGTCATTATCGATAAGCACCTTGCGGCCTAACATTTCGCCAAGATCCAAGGCCAGATGTTTACCGTGCAAGGCCGGCAAATTAACCACGACCAAGCTGCCATCATGGCAGTTGATCACACCAGGAAAACCTATCCCAACAGTACCAGCGCCGCCAAACTGCGCATCAGCCTGCAGCACTTTTTGCTGCAACATGTGCAAAATAGCGGAATAATCATCTTTAGGCGTGCTCATTCGCTCTTGATGGCACAGGGTGAAATTCTCATCGTAAACGGCAAACGCTATTTTGGTGCCGCCGATATCAAAACCGTAGTACATTTCAAAACCCCTATTTGTGGCAGGTAAATAAGAAAATTGTACCGTTAAATTGCTTATAGAACAGTGGGATTGCGCAATGAACGAGGTATTGATCAAATTACAATAGCCTTTGCGTAAGTTCACTCACGCGCAGCAGACCAGCCCTTTTGCTGGTCAATCAGGGAATGGGGTCAACAATTTTTTCTACTAAATGAGGATTGTTACAGCGTTTTATTCTCGACAATGCCAAGCGCCATCCCTTATAGGCGCCATACTTAGCAATGCACAATTTAGTGTACTGCGAGCAAGATGGTTCAAAATTGCATTCAATATTAAAAAAACGCCGGCTGCCGCCGGCAATTTGGTAACGCTCGATTATTTTTATTGATAATTTAGCAATCATAGTTAGCGCACAAACGTCAGCAATACCGACTCGCGGCTCCAAAAGAGTAAAAACCTTTTTTTTTCAATTAGCTGAAACACCAGCGTCCAGCCTTCGCGGGCATGCTGATTGAGCTCAGCTTCAATTTTTTGTAAAGGCAGACCACTTGATCCAAAAAAAATGGTACTACAGCCACCTTCGGCTACCGAAACTACGCGATACTCGCTACATCTGCTCATTTTTTTACCTTTATATCCATGTCTAACAAGAAAACAGGTCTTAAGATTTATTCCAAACCAGCTCCCACTCTTGTCCTGAAAAATGTTGGCAAACAAACAGATCAGCCACTGCGGCTAACTGCTCGCCACAAAATAACAGCGGCACCCGCCGGCGCTGCCAGCTAGGTACACCGTACTCTTGAAATAGTTTTTTTAATTTGCGTTTACCTTGCCGCTCGACAGGATGAGCAAAAATGCCTTGCGGATCAAAACGCACACTTAGCGGTGCCGAGAAAATCTGCGCATTGAGGCCAAGCCCGCCGCAGCCTTGGTAAGGTTGCACAGATAATGTGCCAATGTTATCGGGTAATTGCAATGTCTCACTCAACGTCAGCGCTGCTTGCCAATTTGTCACATCCGCAAACAGAGGCAGTAAAAACAAACTGTTATGAAAACGGCGCAGCTGCCAGTTCGCTTGCAGCAATTTTGGGTTTGCATCAGGCGCCGCCTCTATCACCGACTGCAACAGCTGCTGTAGCTGTGCCTGCGAAAGATTAAGCTGCGCCCTTTGATCAAGCCAGCGGCGCAAAAGCGCCATTTGCATCGGCTTTGAATAATCACTCAATGCATCGAGTGCAACGCTACCGTCGGCCTGCTGCACTTTTTTATCGTGCTCAACTAAAAGTTCATCTAACAGCGCTTGCTGCTGCGCGCAGAGCGCCGCGGTGCGGTTAATCGTTTTAACAACACTTGGCCAGCGCGCTTTAGCAATGGGCAACCATTGGTGGCGAATGAAATTTCTATCAAAGCGGCAATCTTGATTGCTCTCATCTTCAACCCAAGAAAGCTCTCGCTCTTTGGCATACTTTTCAATGTGCTCACGTGAAACTTGCAGCAGCGGCCGCACCATAAGGCCTAAGCCAAAATCGCGCACCTCTGGCATGCTTGAAAG
>JBOFXO010000366.1:0-1809 GCA_051654185.1 Vibrionaceae bacterium
CGAGCAGCCATTGCTAACTGTTCTTCTTGCTCCATTGATTCACGTTCAACGATAATCTTATCCAGTTTAGCAGCTAAATCACGCAGCTCATCAACGCTGAGATCTTTCACTGCAGCTTTAAAACGACGACCGTGAGTTAATATTTCTAAAAATTCGCTCATATCTATTTTCGTCCCACTCTACTTTATAATACAGGATAATGGTTATTAACCCCTAAATGATAGAAACTAATATAGCGCGAATCAAATAAAATTATGCAATAGCATGAAATTAAATATTATGTATTTTGTGAAAGTTTTAAAATGTCGCAAATAAGTGTTAAAAAGTCGGTTTAATGACACAACATCAAAAAAAAGCAAACGGCTGTTTGAGTTAGGTTGACGTTAACGTTAACAGGACGTAAAGTTGTGCCATCCTGCATGGGGTGCGCCCATGCGTTGTTTATGTTTAGGCAAGTGTAGTAAGGAAACCCTATGAAAGTATTGGTGCCGGTTAAGCGCGTTGTTGATGCCAATGTGAAGGTCAGGGTCAAAGCTGACAACACGAGTGTCGATACCGCCAATCTCAAAATGGCCTTGAACCCATTTTGTGAAATTGCAGTAGAAGAGGCGGTTCGGTTAAAAGAAGCGGGCAGTGTGACCGAAGTGGTCGTGGTCAGCATTGGTAATAAAGCCGTTCAAGAACAGTTACGTACCGCGTTGGCCCTCGGTGCTGACCGCGCTATTCATATTGAAACTGAAGAAGAGTTAGTGCCACTGTCTATCGCAAAACTATTAAACGCGTTACAAGACAAAGAGCACGCTGATTTAGTGATTTTTGGTAAGCAATCTATTGATGGCGATAATAATCAAACTGGTCAGATGTTTGCGGCGTTAGCGGACTTACCTCAGGCCACCTTTGCCTCAACGCTCAAGCTTGAGGGACAAACTTTGCAAGTTGCCCGTGAAATTGACGGTGGAATGCAGACGTTAACTTTACCTTTGCCAGCGGTGGTCACCGCGGATCTGCGTTTAAATGAGCCGCGTTATGCTTCCTTACCCAATATTATGAAAGCAAAGCGTAAGCCTTTAGATGTTATCGCTGTTGCCGATTTAGGGGTGACGCTCAAAGTGCACCAAACCTTAGTGACCGTGACACCGCCTGCCGAGCGCCAAGCCGGCATTATGGTTGCGTCGGTAGCAGAGCTAGTCGAAAAGTTAAAGAATGAAGCGAAGGTGATCTAAATGGCGATTTTAGTATTAGCTGAACATGATAATAGCGCGCTAAAACAGGATACCGCGAAGGTGGTTTCGGCGGCGTGCGCCATCGGTGGTGATGTGCATGTCTTAGTCGTTGGTCATCAATGCGGTGCAGTTGCTCAAGCTGCCCAGGCATTACAGGGTGTTGGCCAAGTGTTACATGCCGATCACAGTGTTTATCAAGCTCATTTAGCCGAAAATGTGGCCAAACTGCTGGTGGAGCTCGCGCCGAACTACAGCCACATTCTGGCAGCGGCATCTAGCGTTGGTAAAGATACGCTCCCTCGAGTGGCTGCATTATTAGATGTTGCTCAACTTTCTGAGGTGGTTGGCGTCCTTCACGCTGATACTTTTGTGCGTCCTATTTATGCGGGCAATGCTCTGGCGACAGTGCAGAGCCATGACGCCATTAAGGTGATAACGGTGCGTGCCAGTGCCTTTGATGCGGTAGCGCAGGGCAATAATGCCTCGGTGGTGAGCCTAGATAAGGTGTTTGAGGCGAAGGCACAATTGGTGTCGCAAGCGCTTACCGTATCAGCGCGCCCCGAGTTAGGCAATGCCGGCATTATCG
>JBOFXO010000367.1:0-1026 GCA_051654185.1 Vibrionaceae bacterium
GCTTGCGATACGCACCGCGCAAGCAAAACTGGGCACGCTATGGAAATACACTCGCACCATTGGCCAAGTGGAATACGATCAAAGCAAGCTGATAAATTTACATGCGCGTGTCAGTGGCTGGATTGAAAAACTTAACGTCAATAGCGCCGGCGAAAAGGTCAAAAAAGGTCAGCTTTTGTATGAGCTCTACTCGCCCGAGCTTATCACCGCGCAAGATGACTATCTGCTGGCGCGAAAAACGGCGCAAACCTTCGGCAATAGAGATTATAAAAAACTGGTGGATAGCGCCGCCCAGCGTTTAGCGCTACTTGGGATCAGCAAACAACAAATTGCACAGTTAGCTAAATCGGGGCAAAAACTGCATAAAGTGCCGTTTTTTGCCCCAGAAGACGGGGTGGTCGCAGCGCTTAATGTGCGTGAAGGGATGTACATTCAGCCGCAGACACAGATCTTATCACTGGTCGATCTCTCTAATGTGTGGGTGATCGCCGATGTTTTTGAAAGCGACCAAAGCTGGATCACACTCGGTCAGCAAGCCGAAATCTCCCTCGCCGCCCATGATCTGCACAACGTGCAAGGCAAAATTGATTACATCTACCCAGAGCTTGATCCTGTCACACGCAGTTTAAAAGTGCGCATCAACATCCCTAATCTTGCTACACATTTGCGCCCGAAAAGTTTGGTAAATGTGGCACTGTTTGGCGGCGCGCTACGTAATGTTTTAACCGTCCCGCAAGAGGCCTTGATCCAAACCGGCAAAGAAAATCGGCTTATTATTCAAAAAGAAGATGGCAGTTTTGTCGCAAAAAACGTCACAGTTGGCCTGATCAACCAAAATAAAGCGCAGATCACCAAGGGCATTGAAGCCGATGAAAAGGTGGTTATTTCTGGCCAATTTTTACTCGACTCAGAAGCAAGCCTTAAAGCGAGCTTGCTGCGATTAACGCGCGCAAAAGCGCCACAGGAGCATGATCATGCTCACTAGCATTATTTCTTTTTGCCTGCGACAGCGCCTGCTGGTGCTGC
>JBOFXO010000368.1:0-2196 GCA_051654185.1 Vibrionaceae bacterium
AGGATCCGCAAGGTGCTGTTTTACCAAGGACAATATTACGATAGCGTGCGCTATGGTCTGTTAAAAGAAGAGTGGCGAGAGCAAAATTTCCTCGCGCTACTTGGCTAACTTTTAAGCCAAAGCGCTTTTAAATTCAAGCGCTTCTAAACCCAAGCGCTTCTAAACAAAGAGCAGAAAATCCACCCTCGCAATTAACAAAAAATTGTGAAAATAGTAGGCAAAGTAACAATTAGCAAAGCCGCCTGAAACAGCGCGGCACCATTTTCGTCTTCAGCTTTTTAATTGCGTAAATTTTGCAACATTTAGCAAAAGCCTCAAGCAAAAATTTAAAGATGATGATTTTGCAGCGTTTCAAGCACGCGCTTAGCCTCTTCTTCAGCGACAACTCCTTGCGTTAGCAAATTCAGCACCGACTGCTGAAAAGTCTGCATCCCTAGCGAAGAGCCCGTTTGGATCATAGAAAAGATCTGCGCAACTTTATTTTCACGGATCAAATTACGAATAGCAGAGCTGACCACCATCACTTCATGTGCGGCAACTCGCCCGCCATTACAGCGCATCAGCAATTTTTGCGAGATCACCGCACGCAGCGACTCAGAGAGCATCGCGCGTACCATGCTTTTGTCTTCTGCGGAAAATACATCCACAATGCGGTCAATCGCCTTTGCCGCGCTTGAGGTGTGCAGCGTTGCAAAAACCAAATGCCCTGTTTCCGCCGCCGTCAAAGCCAGACTGATGGTCTCTTTATCGCGCAGCTCGCCGACCAAAATCACGTCGAAATCTTCACGCAGCGCCGAGCGCAAACCGTTATGAAACGAATGCGTATCAACATGCACTTCGCGTTGATTGACAATAGATAATTTCGGCTGATAAACAAACTCTATCGGATCTTCAATTGTCAAAATATGGCATTTTTGGGTGGCATTGATCTGTTCAATCATGGCGGCAAGCGTTGTCGATTTACCAGATCCTGTAGGACCTGTGACCAACACCAGCCCTTTTTGATACCCAATAAACTGTTTAAAAATAGCTGGGACATTAAGCTCTTCGAGTGTTGGAATTTTTTCGGCAATGGTACGAAATACGGCCGAAGCGCCGCGTGATTGGGTAAAAGCATTAACACGAAAGCGGCCAATCGACTTAAGCTCACAGCAAAAATCAACCTCGAGATCCCGCGCATATTTTTGCATCTGCTCTTCACCCATGATCTCATCTAGCATGCGCCGCACGAGCTCATCAGATAGAACTTCACTGCCTAGCTGCTCGATTTTGCCATCGATACGCAGCATCGGGATCATTCCTGCAGAAAGGTGTAGATCAGAAGCGTTATGCTTTACACTTGCGCTTAAAAGATCCTTAATATTCATCAACCCTCACCATTTTTATATTTGTATGTCTACACCCAACGCTATTGAGCAAAACATAACTTTAATTTTTGAACAGATTTCCCAAATTGCAAAACAATGTCAGAGAAACAGCCAAGAAATTCAACTTCTTGCTGTCACAAAAACGAAACCCGTGACTGACATTGCGCAAGCTATAGCAGCTGGCCTTACCCAATTTGGAGAAAATTATGTACAAGAAGCCATTGAAAAAATTAACTATTTTTCAAATCTGCCCACAGCGCTGACATGGCATCTTATCGGACCGCTGCAATCAAATAAAACCGCCGTTGTCGCACAACATTTTGCTTGGGTGCACACTGTTTCGCGCAGCAAAATTGCGCAGCGCCTGAGCCAGCAGCGCCCAGCAGAGCTTGCGCCGCTGCAGATCTTGATCCAAATAAACATGGATAATGAGGCAACAAAATCAGGAATTCCAGCAGAAAAAACAGATGAAATCATCGCATTAGCAGATGAAATCACAAATTTACCCAATGTTACGTTGCGCGGCTTAATGTCTATCCCAAAAGCGACTTTAGATAAAAAAGAGCAGCTGGCAAGCTTTGAAAAAATTGCCACACTTTTTGCACAGCTTAAGCCTCGCTATACAAATTTTGACACGCTTTCTATTGGCATGAGCAATGACATGGATATGGCTATCAAAGCTGGTAGTACCATGGTACGTATTGGAAGTGCTATTTTTGGTGCTCGCAACTTAGCAGGATCAACCGATGTTTAAACAACAAACTATCGCTTTTCTTGGCGCTGGAAATATGGCTCTTGCATTGATCAAAGGCCTTATTTTGCACAATTT
>JBOFXO010000369.1:0-1814 GCA_051654185.1 Vibrionaceae bacterium
TTTGGGATGGAGCTTTCACTACTTTTGGTTTCTTACTTGATATAAATCCTCATGCTGTAAAAAGCTGGCAAAAAGCATGGCAAGAGGGTTTTCCTACTGTAGTTGATAGATCCGCGGGAGCAGATGGGCCGTTTAGCGCCGCGGCAATGGCTGCTCCTCTTTCTATTCCCCTGCCTATGGATTTATTAAGTTGGCCAGAAGTGGCTCGCTTTTTACTAAGTCGTTTTGCGATGCAGCTCGCCCCTGAGCAAACTCAAGCACAGAGCCAAACTGCTGAGGCAAGTTTTGATCAAAATGCAGACGTTACTGCACAACCGCTGATAATGAGGCTTTCTTTCTCTGAGGATGCTATTAAAAAACAAGAGCTGTGGGTGCGTCAACTTATGCAAGATTTTAATAGAGGACGAGTTGCTAAGGTTCGCGATAAATTATTTGCTAGAATAGTCTGTATCTTAAAAGAAGCACTACCTTTACCTTTTGGCACGTTTTCTCGGGTATGTGAGTTGTTAGGGATAACAAGCAGTAGCGTATCGGCTTGGTGCGGCGATTATAAAATAAGAATTACTGCAGCTCAAGCTGCCAATCAAGGTCCGTCAGCAAAGCCAGCTACCACTTCTATTGCTGTGCCAAGCTTAGCGGTAGCATCAAGCTCATCAGCGCCGTTACAAACCTTTGTCATTCCTCAAGCAGCATCTGCATCTGTGCGGCAAAACATTGCTACAACAGTTTCCACATCGAGCGCCGCGTCAGCAACCATTGTTAGGCAGCAAATGCAGCCATTATCAGCATCTGCAACGCTGGTGTCGCTCGCGCGAGAAGTTGTACAACCGGCCACAACAATGCCTTGTGTTTCCTTGACGCCCGCAGCAGCTGTTTCGCCTTCGCAAGTGCCATTGCAAACTTTGATGACTCATCAAATAGTTTCAAAGTTTGTACCGCAGAGTGCCGCGACAAGAGCTTGTGTGCCAAGCCCCGCGCGAGTAGCCATGGCTTGTCAACCCCCGCTTATTTTACCTGCGGCAGCTTCTGTGATCGAGTCGGCTACTACGGCTGCCTCCTCTACGCAAATACAAGTAAAAGAGTCCTGTGCGGCAGCGCCTGCGTTTACTTCTCCTGCAACTTCTGTCGCACCAGCTCAGCTTGCGCCTGCTTTATCGTCATTTATTGTTCCAAGTGAGGGGGAAGAAGAGGAGTCGGAAAAAATGCAACAAGAAACAGGATCTCAGTCGCCTAGAGTGCCACTCTCTTCTCTAGAGAGCGAAGAGGTCTTCAGTATGCTTATCAGAGACGATGATTTGATTGATTTAGCAGCAATGGATGAGGATGAGCTATATAGCTTTTTAGAAGCGGATGGGGGAGAGCAGGAGGACCTAGACTATCAGCAGCAACTACGAGAGCTACAGCAGCGTCAAGCTAAACCAGAATAAGCAGACAAAGACAGCAACACCTGTAACTTCAACTTAGGAGCACTGCATACAAGTTTATTGGTAAAAATCCTTAAAAATCAGCATCTTAAGCTGGTGTTGTGAGCAGCAAGGGGAACTGCTGACACGAGCACTTATGCAACGATATGATTTGCTGCGAATATTTTTGCAAAGGCCGCTAGTGCTCCTATGCCGGTATAATTTCCATAAAGCGCATGCATCATTTTAAAATCAAGCGTCTTCAGTATTTTCTTGCATAGGTTATTTTTAGGCTGGGATAGCTTTTTTTACCGAGTTTTTATTTCTATTCACTTGCTTGAGGCTTGCTTACTGCATATTGTGCAGTGTTATTTTATTGATATTTTTTAGTTTGCAATCCATTTATCTCTT
>JBOFXO010000370.1:0-15724 GCA_051654185.1 Vibrionaceae bacterium
CAACTGCAAACGGCTGCTCGTGAAGAGCTACAAACCTTGCTAGGCAAAGAATTAATGCGCTTAGAAACACTGCAAAAAGTTAATTTAGCCATTCGGGATGATGAGATAAGCGCACTTCGCGAGCAACTTGAGATCGCAAGCGCCGCCATTACTCAAACGAAGATTGAATTAGACTCAATTCGACTTATTGTAGTTAGCCATCAATAACTTTTCGGTTGCCACTGCTGCGCAAAATCACCATGATCTTGTCGCAGCAGATGTCCACACACTAACGCGCGTAGCAGCGCACCTAACATTAAGCCAAAGATAATGAGTGACTTTTGCTATACCCCGCCGACTTCCCCATGGCTCGATATTATTTATCAAGATGAGGATGTTGTTGCAATCAATAAGCCCAGTGGGCTTTTAAGTAATCCAGGGCGAGATCCTGCCTATTTTGATAGCGCATGGTCGCGCATCACGCAGCAATTTGTAGACGCGCAATTAGTGCATCGTTTAGACATGGCAACGTCAGGAGTAATGATTTTTGCCAAACACAAAGAGGCTGAACGCCACCTTAAAGCACAATTTCGCGAACGTATCCCAAAAAAGCTCTACTACGCTCGGGTATGGGGTAACAGCTTGCCCGATCAAGGCTCTATCGATTTACCACTGATCTGTGATTGGCCAAATCGCCCAAAGCAAAAAGTCTGTTTTGAGCATGGTAAAGCTTCACGTACCGACTTTTCGGTAATAAAACGCGAGAAAAAAACCTGCCTGGTACAACTTTTTCCGCTTACTGGTCGCTCGCATCAACTACGCGTACATATGCAAGCAATGCAGCATCCTATTGTTGGGGATGAATTTTACGCACCACTAGAAGCCAAACGCTACTCACCACGCTTGCAATTGCATGCTGCAGAGCTTGTGTTTTTGCAGCCATCAACAGAGCAGCCCGTGCATATTTTTGCGCCTTGCGAATTTTTCTTGGCCGCACACTGTAATATATTAACGTTAAATTAATAACGATTAACAACATAACAAGCAAATTGCAGCGCTACATACCACTACATATTGTAAGTAAATTTCTTTCATCAGCTTTTATTTGTAGAGCACCATTGGCCTCTACGAGGCAATAAATCTAAGGGCCAATTCGGTTACAGGCCCAACCATCTCGAGTTAAAGAATCTATCTGTTCGCACAGCGCTTTTATTCTAAAAGACCGAGTCTTTTTCATAAAGCAGCGTGAACTGAAAATAAAACAGCTTTAAGCTAATTGAATATATAACCCATAAATAAAAAGCCCCGTAGAGCGGGGCTTTTTCGCGTAACGCATATTATTTTACGCGGCTAACATATTCACCAGAGCGAGTGTCAACTTTGATCACTTCGCCGATTTGCAAGAATAGTGGTACACGTACAACTGCGCCTGTGCTAAGCGTTGCAGGTTTACCACCTGAACCTGCGGTATCGCCTTTAAGACCAGGATCTGTTTCAACAATTTCCAGCTCTACAAAGTTTGGCGGAGTAACTGCAATCGGACTACCATTCCACAACGTTAATGTGCAGTTGTCATTTTCTTTAAGCCATTTAATGCTATCACCAACCGCTTTAGCGTCGGCAGCTAACTGCTCAAAGCTTTCTGGATTCATAAAGTGCCAAAAATCACCGTCGCTATAGAGATAATCAAGGCTTAGATCAATAACATCAGCCCCTTCTGCGGTATCTCCCGATTTAAATGTCTTTTCCAGAACTTTTCCAGAAAGCAATTTACGGATCTTAACACGGTTAAAGGCTTGGCCTTTACCTGGTTTTACGAACTCATTTTCGATAATGACACAAGGCTCATTATCAAGCATAATTTTGAGCCCACTACGAAACTCATTAGTGCTAAAAGACGCCATTCCGATCCTCTAAATATCTTCAAAGTTGGCATAAAATGCGCAATATAATACCCCAAACTTGGATTGAACAGCTAGCAAATGCGATAAACGATCCTAAAACGTTACTAGCACAGCTGCAAATTGACTCAACACAACTGCAAGCAGGCTTTAATGCTAAAACACTTTTTGCACAGCGTGTTCCACAAAGCTTCATTAATAAAATGGAACGCGGCAATCCTAACGACCCATTACTACTGCAAGTACTTCCTGTTGCGGATGAGTTTTTACAAACTCCCGGCTTTAGCTGCGATCCACTCAACGAGCAAACAAACACAACTCCGGGGCTTTTGCATAAATACGAAAATCGCGTTCTTTTAATTGTTAAAGGTGGCTGTGCTATTAACTGCCGCTACTGCTTTAGGCGCCATTTTCCTTATGCAGATAACCCCAGCGGCAAAAAAATCTGGCAAGAGCAACTTGATTACATTAAAGCGCACCCACAAATTACCGAAGTGATCTTATCCGGTGGTGACCCTTTAATGGCAAAAGATCACGAGCTAGCGTGGCTTATAGGCGAAATTTCACAGATTGCGCACATAGAGCGATTACGGATCCACAGCAGGCTTGCAACTGTTATCCCTGATCGCATTACAGCTGAACTATTGTCTTTATTCGCAAACACGCGCCTGAAGGTGATCCTTGTTACGCACATTAATCATGCACGCGAAATAGGCCAAGATGTGGTAGCGGCAATGCAAAAACTCTTATCTGCTAAAGTGACACTCTTAAACCAAAGCGTATTACTACGCGGTATAAATGATAATGTGCAAGCTCTTAAAGAGCTGAGCGAAGCATTATTTTATGCAGGGATCTTGCCCTACTATTTGCACCTTTTAGATAAGGTAGAGGGGGCAGCCCATTTTCTGGTATCAGATGATGAGGCACGCATCATAATGGGTGAGCTAATACAGCAACTTTCAGGCTACCCTGTCCCACGCTTGGCTCGAGAGATCAGCAATCGAAAAAGTAAAACCCTTATTGACCTGCATCTTGAATAGCAAATTTTGCTCAAAAA
This sequence comes from Vibrionaceae bacterium, assembly GCA_051654185.1. GTDB lineage: Bacteria > Pseudomonadota > Gammaproteobacteria > Enterobacterales > Vibrionaceae > Enterovibrio. The sequence goes on from JBOFXO010000370.1 coordinate 2,938, forward strand.
TAAAAATAGCGACAGAAAAAAAGCACCTTGATCAGGTGCTTTTTTATTACATCAAATTACAGATCACATTACTCGTCGCTTAAACCAGCGTTGAGCAAAGCTGCAAGATCTTGCGATGCTTGTGCGGCGCTCATTTGCGGCGTTGGCTCTGCTGCAGCGGAGCGAGCCTTGTGGCGAGATTTGTGATACGCAAATCCAGTCCCTGCTGGGATCAAACGACCAACGATCACGTTCTCTTTCAAGCCACGCAGATCATCACGCTTGCCAGAAACAGCAGCTTCAGTTAACACGCGCGTAGTCTCTTGGAACGAAGCGGCAGAGATAAACGATTCTGTTGCCAGCGATGCTTTAGTAATACCAAGCAGATCACGTTCAAACAGAGCTGGTTGTTTACCTTCTTGCTCAAGATTACGATTTGCAATACTCACACGTGAGTACTCAGCTTGCTCGCCCTCTAAAAACTCCGAGTCACCAGCTGCTGTGATCGTAACTTTACGCAGCATCTGCCGCACAATAGTTTCGATATGCTTATCGTTGATCTTAACGCCTTGCAATCGATAAACTTCTTGCACTTCGTTAGTAATGTATTCAGTAACCGCACGCACGCCACGCAAACGCAAAATATCGTGAGGAGATTCTGGGCCGTCAGCGATAACATCACCGCGCTCCACTTTCTCACCTTCAAATACGTTAAGCTGGCGCCATTTCGGGATCATATCCTCGTAAGGCGTTCCTTCACTTGGTGTGATGATAAGACGACGCTTACCTTTTGTTTCTTTACCGTAAGAAACAACACCCGAAATTTCAGCTAAGATGGCAGGCTCTTTTGGTTTACGCGCTTCGAAAAGATCCGCTACGCGAGGCAGACCACCGGTAATATCTTTCGTACCGCCTGACTCTTGTGGAATACGGGCTAACGTATCACCGATGCCAACATTCGCGCCATCTTCAAGTTGAACAATCGCCTTTCCTGGTAGGAAATATTGTGCAGGCATATCAGTACCTGGTAGCAACACTTCTTTTCCTTTTGCATCCACAAGCTTAACAGCAGGACGCATATCTTTACCAGAAGAGGTACGCTCAGCAGCGTCTAGCACTACCATAGAAGACAAACCAGTCAGCTCATCAGTTTGACGCTGTACCGTGATACCATCGATGATGTCGACAAACTCGATGCGACCTTCCACTTCCGAGATGATCGGCATGGTGTGTGGATCCCAGTTTGCGATAATTTCACCAGCAGTAACATTGTCTCCGCTTTTCTTCGACAACGCGGCGCCGTATGGCAGTTTATAGCTCTCTTTGGTTCGACCAAATTCATCGATAATGGTTAGTTCAGAAGCACGTGATGTGATCACAAGCTTGCCGGCACTACCCACAACAAATTTGGCATTATGCAGTTGCAACGAACCTTTATTTTTAACCTGAATGCTACTTTCTGCAGCTGCACGAGATGCCGCACCACCGATGTGGAACGTACGCATCGTTAGCTGTGTTCCAGGCTCACCGATTGATTGCGCCGCGATAACACCGACAGCCTCACCATGGTTCACTAAGTGTCCACGTGCTAGGTCACGACCATAGCAGTAAGCACAGCAGCCAAAATCAGTTTCACAAGTTACCACTGAGCGAACTTTTACTTGATCAACAGAATGCTGCTCTAACAGATCACACCATTTTTCGTCTAGCAGCGTATTACGCGCAGCCAGCACTTCTGTGGTACCCGGTTTTAGCACATCTTCAGCAGCAACACGTCCAAGCACTCGTTCACGCAGCGTTTCTTTAACGTCACCACCTTCGATAACGGCCATCATATTGATGCCTTCTTCAGTGTGACAATCAGTTTCAGTTACCACAACATCTTGTGCAACGTCAACCAAACGGCGAGTCAAGTAACCTGAGTTTGCCGTCTTCAACGCGGTATCAGCAAGACCTTTACGCGCACCGTGCGTTGAAATAAAGTACTGCAGAACGTTTAGCCCTTCACGGAAGTTTGCCGTAATAGGTGTTTCGATGATTGAGCCATCAGGCTTAGCCATTAGACCACGCATACCCGCTAACTGACGGATTTGTGCTGCCGAACCCCGTGCACCAGAGTCAGCCATCATATAAACACTGTTAAATGATTTTTGTGCTTCTTCTTTGCCTTCACGGTTGATCACAGTTTCTGATGACAAATTGTCCATCATCGCTTTTGCAACACGTTCGTTAGTGGTTGCCCAAATATCGATAACTTTATTATAACGCTCACCAGCGGTCACTAGACCTGACTGGAATTGGTTTTGGATCTCAGCAACTTCAGCTTCGGCTGCATCAATCAAATCATATTTTGCTTGCGGAATAACCATGTCATCGATACCGACTGACACGCCAGAAAGCGCAGCATAGGCAAAACCTGTGTACATGATCTGATCGGCAAATACGACAGTCTCTTTCAAACCAAGCACGCGGTAACACGTATTAAGCAAAGCAGAAATTTGTTTTTTGCCAAGCGCTTGGTTTACAAGCTCATACGGCAAACCTTGCGGCACAATTTTCCACAGCATGGCACGGCCGATTGTGGTATCAACCAGATAAGTGCGCTGCGTATAATGTCCGCTTTCATCTTTGATCTGCTCATTAATACGCACTTTAACGCGCGAATGCAGCTCAGCATTGCCTGTACGATAAGCTTTTTCTGCTTCAGCAGGACCGTTGAGGTACAATCCTTCGCCTTTACCGTTAACCTTGTCGCGAGTCATGTAGTAAATACCAAGCACAACGTCTTGCGATGGAACGATGATAGGCTCACCCGAAGCTGGTGAAAGAATGTTGTTGGTTGACATCATCAATGCACGAGCTTCAAGCTGCGCTTCTAGAGTCAAGGGCACATGCACCGCCATTTGGTCACCGTCGAAGTCGGCGTTATAAGCCGCACACACAAGAGGGTGTAACTGAATGGCTTTACCTTCAATCAAAACAGGTTCAAAGGCTTGAATACCCAAACGGTGCAACGTTGGCGCACGGTTAAGCAAAACAGGGTGTTCGCGGATAACGTCATCAAGCACGTCCCACACCACAGCTTCTTCGCGTTCAACCATTTTTTTGGCGGCTTTAATTGTTGTAGCCATGCCACGTGCTTCTAATTTGCCGTAGATAAAAGGTTTGAACAGCTCAAGCGCCATTTTTTTAGGCAAACCACACTGATGCAAACGCAGGTAAGGACCTACGGTAATAACAGAACGCCCTGAGTAGTCAACACGCTTACCGAGCAAGTTCTGCCTAAAGCGACCTTGTTTACCTTTGATCATATCGGCCAAAGATTTTAATGGACGCTTATTTGAACCGGTAATAGCGCGGCCACGACGACCGTTATCTAAAAGCGCATCAACAGATTCTTGCAGCATTCGCTTTTCATTGCGCACAATGATATCTGGCGCAGCTAAATCCAGCAGACGCTTTAACCGGTTGTTACGGTTGATAACACGGCGGTAAAGATCGTTGAGATCAGAGGTTGCAAAACGGCCACCATCAAGTGGAACAAGCGGGCGCAGATCAGGCGGCAACACAGGAAGAACAGTTAATACCATCCATTCTGGGTTGTTGCCTGAAAATAAGAATGCTTCAATCAGCTTCAAACGCTTGGTCACTTTTTTGCGCTTAGTTTCAGAGTTACTCTCTTCTAACTCTTCACGCATCAGCTCAGCTTCAGCAGTCAGATCAAGATTGCTTAACAGCGCCTTAATCGCTTCAGCGCCCATGCGCGCATCAAACTCATCGCCCCATTGCTCAAGCGAGTCAAGATACTGCTCTTCTGTGAGCATTTGCCCACGATCAAGATCAGTCATACCTGGCTCAATAACCACGTATGATTCAAAATAGAGCACGCGCTCGATGTCTCGCAGCGGCATATCAAGCAATAAACCAATGCGCGATGGCAATGATTTTAAAAACCAGATATGGGCAACAGGTGATGCAAGTTCAATGTGCCCCATGCGATCACGGCGCACTTTAGTTTGCGTAACTTCAACACCACATTTTTCGCAGATCACTCCGCGATGCTTTAAACGCTTATATTTACCGCAAAGGCACTCATAATCTTTTGTCGGTCCAAAAATACGCGCACAAAACAGACCGTCACGCTCTGGCTTGAAAGTACGATAGTTAATCGTTTCTGGCTTTTTAACTTCACCAAACGACCAAGAACGGATCATGTCAGGAGATGCAAGACCAATTTGGATGGCATCAAATTCTTCGCTTTTGTGCTGTGCTTTCAGAAACTTTAATAAGTCTTTCACATTCGGCTCCTGTGAGGAGTTGACTCATAAAGGCGCAAATGCGCCTTTACTGTTACCTGAGACGTGTTATTCGTCTTCCAACTCAATATTAATTGCAAGCGAGCGGATCTCTTTTAGCAATACGTTAAAAGATTCCGGCATTCCAGGTTCCATACGGTGATCGCCATCAACGATGTTTTTATACATCTTAGTTCGACCATTAACGTCATCTGATTTAACGGTCAGCATTTCTTGCAAGGTGTAAGCTGCGCCATATGCTTCAAGCGCCCACACTTCCATCTCACCAAAACGCTGGCCACCAAACTGGGCTTTACCGCCTAGAGGCTGCTGAGTGACTAAGCTGTAAGATCCTGTTGAACGGGCATGCATCTTATCATCAACCAAGTGGTTCAACTTGAGCATGTACATGTAACCAACAGTAACCGGACGCTCAAACTTATCGCCTGTGCGGCCATCAAACAAAGTCAGCTGACCTGATTCAGGCAAATCACCGAGTTTTAGCAGCTCTTTGATTGATTTTTCTGGTGCACCATCAAATACCGGCGTAGCGATAGGCAAACCTGCTCGCAAGTTTTCAATTAGCGTGCGCACTTCTGCATCAGACAATTGGCTGATGTCGACTTTTTGCCGCGTATCGCCCAAGTCATACACTTTTTGTAAAAACTCGCGGAATTTAGAAAGCTCTTGCTGCTCCTTGAGCATCTTGTTGATCTTGTTACCGATCCCCTTAGCTGCAAGCCCTAAGTGCGTTTCCAAAATCTGACCGATGTTCATACGCGAAGGTACACCCAGCGGGTTTAACACGATATCAACAGGCTCGCCATTTTCATCGTACGGCATGTCTTCAACAGGGTTAATTTTTGAGATAACCCCTTTGTTTCCGTGACGACCAGCCATTTTATCACCAGGCTGAATGCAGCGTTTAACCGCAAGGTACACTTTAACAATTTTCAGAACACCCGGCGCCAGATCATCGCCTTGTGTGATTTTATGACGTTTGGTATCAAACTTTTTATCGAACTCAATTTTGAGCTCTTCATACTGCTCGACCAGCTGCTCAAGCTGAGCCTGCAATGCTTCATCTTCAAACGTGTACGATAGTACTGCCTTGCGATCCATAGATGCAATTTTTTGCTCGCTCAAACCTGAGTGCGCTAAAACATTGCGCATCCGTGCGAGCAAACCACCTTCAAAAATCAAAAACTCTTCAGTCAGATCTTTTTTGGCTTCTTTTAACTGCATCTCTTCAATTTCAAGTGCACGCTTATCTTTTTCAACACCATCACGGGTGAAAACTTGCACATCGATAACCGTTCCTGAAACGCCGTTTGGAACACGTAGCGAAGAATCTTTAACGTCAGAGGCTTTTTCACCAAAGATAGCACGCAGCAATTTTTCTTCTGGCGTAAGCTGAGTTTCACCTTTTGGCGTCACTTTACCTACTAAGATATCGCCGCCTTTAACTTCCGCGCCGATGTAAACAACACCAGACTCATCAAGTTTAGAAAGCGCAGCTTCACCCACGTTTGGAATATCAGCCGTAATTTCTTCGCTGCCAAGTTTTGTATCACGCGCCACGCACGCAAGCTCTTGGATATGAATGGTGGTTAAACGATCTTGTTGTACCACTCGCTCAGAAACTAAAATGGAGTCTTCGAAGTTATAACCGTTCCAAGGCATAAATGCGATGCGCATATTTTGCCCAAGAGCCAGTTCACCTAAATCAGTTGAAGGACCATCGGCAAGCACATCACCACGCGCAACTGGTTCACCAGGCATCACTGTTGGACGCTGATTAATACAAGTGTTTTGGTTTGAGCGCGTATATTTAGTTAAGTTATAAATATCAATGCCAGCTTCGCCAGGGACGAGCTCGTCTTCACTCACCTTCACCACGATGCGTGATGCATCAACGGATTGGATCATACCGCCACGCTTAGCAACAACGGTAACACCGGAGTCAACCGCAACTGCGCGCTCGACACCTGTTCCTACCAATGGCTTATCTGAGCGCAAGGTTGGCACAGCTTGTCGTTGCATGTTCGCACCCATCAAGGCGCGGTTTGCGTCATCGTGTTCAAGGAACGGGATCAGCGACGCTGCAATAGAAACCACTTGGTTAGTCGCAACGTCCATGTACTGGATGCTAGAACGTGGATGCAGACCTGATTCGCCTTTTTGGCGTGCAGTGATCAGCTCTTCAGCAAACGAGCCGTCTTCGTTGAGCGGTGCGTTAGCCTGAGCGATAACAAATTGACCCTCTTCAATTGCAGAGAGGTAATCAATCTCATCAGTCACCTTTTCGTTAACCACTTTACGATATGGCGTTTCTAAAAACCCATAGGGGTTAGTACGCGCATAAGCAGAAAGCGAGTTGATAAGACCGATGTTTGGACCTTCTGGAGTTTCGATAGGACACAGGCGACCATAGTGAGTTGCGTGTACGTCTCGAACTTCAAAGCCGGCACGCTCACGCGTCAAACCACCTGGGCCTAGCGCTGAGATACGGCGTTTGTGAGTCACTTCAGAAAGTGGATTGTTTTGATCCATAAACTGAGACAGCTGGCTAGAGCCAAAGAACTCTTTAACAGCTGCTGAAATAGGCTTAGCGTTGATCAAATCCTGTGGCATCACGTTATCAAGATCGCCAAGGCTCAAACGCTCTTTAACCGCGCGCTCTACACGTACTAAACCAACACGGAATTGGTTTTCAGCCATTTCACCGACAGAACGAATACGACGGTTGCCAAGGTGGTCAATATCATCGACCTCACCAATACCATTGCGAATGCTGATCAATTTACGCATTACATCAATAATATCGCTATGGCTTAGAACCCCTAAACCCGTCACTTGCTCATAGCCAAGAGAGCTGTTAAATTTCATACGGCCTACAGCTGACAGATCATAGCGCTCTTCAACAAAGAATAAGCTTTCGAAAAGGGCTTCTGCAGCTTCACGCGTTGGTGGTTCACCAGGACGCATCATGCGGTAAATTTCAACCAGCGCACTTAAACGATCGGTAGTACTATCAGCACGTAATGTGTCTGACATGTACGGACCATGATCCAAGTCGTTTGTGAACAGTGTTTCAACAGCTTTAACACCAGCCTGCGCAAGGAATGCTAACGCCTCAAGTGTAAGCTCTTGGTTTGCAGCAACAATTAGCTCACCAGTATCTTGGTTCACATAATCTTTTGCAGCAACTTTTCCAACGATGTAGTCAACCGGCACTTCAATGCGGCTAACTTTGTCTTTTTCTAGTTGGCGAATATGGCGCGCCGTGATACGACGACCTTGCTCAACATAAACATTGCCATTCGCTTTAATGTCAAAGCTTGCAGTTTCACCACGCAAACGCTCTGGCACAAGATCCATCACCAAAGATTTTCCTTCAATAGCGAAGGTCACTTTGTCAAAGAACAGATCCAATATCTGCTCAGTCGTGTAATTAAGCGCACGCAAAATAATCGAAGCATGCAATTTACGACGACGGTCAATTCGCACATACAACAGATCTTTTGGATCGAATTCGAAATCGAGCCATGAGCCACGATAAGGAATGATGCGCGCATTATAAAGCACTTTACCTGAAGAGTGGGTCTTACCCTTATCGCTGTCGAAGAAAACACCCGGGCTTCTATGCAACTGTGATACGATAACCCTCTCAGTTCCATTGATAACAAATGTGCCATTTTCCGTCATCAGTGGGATCTCGCCCATGTAGACTTCTTGCTCTTTGATATCTTTTACTGTGCCGGCCGGCGCTTCTTTGTCAAACATCACCAGGCGCAATTTTACGCGCAAAGGGGCTGAATAAGTTGCACCGCGGATCTGACATTCTTTAACATCAAAAACTGGCTCACCGAGACGATAGCTAACGTATTGCAGCTCGGAATTGCCATTGTAGCTCTGAATGGGGAAGACAGAGCGAAAGGCAGCCTCAAGGCCGTATTGCCCTTCTAAATCCCGCTCAATGAATTTTTCAAACGAATCAAGCTGGATAGACAGCAAATATGGTACGTCCAACACTTGAGGACGCTTACCAAAATCCTTACGGATACGCTTTTTCTCGGTATAAGAGTAAACCATAGGGTTCCTCAGCTCGCTGATAAGTGACCCAAACCGCCCCGATACTTTGGGACAGTAACTAACCCTGCTGTTTTATGTGGAACACAACGCTAAAAAGCTGTGTTTGGTTTGCAGATTATCGATATAAACAGAGGAAAATAATCGATAACCCTACAGCGCAAAAAGGCTGGTGGTAATTTTACCACCAGCCATTGCCCTTTCAGGCTAAAGCGTTAAGTAGAATTTACTTAACCTCAACAGTTGCGCCAGCTTCTTCTAACTCTTTCTTCAGAGCTTCAGCTTCTGCTTTAGAGATGCCTTCTTTCAGTGGAGATGGAGCACCATCAACAACTGCTTTAGCTTCTTTTAGGCCAAGACCTGTTGCGCCACGAACTGCTTTGATCACAGCAACTTTGTTCGCGCCAGCTTCTTTTAGGATCACGTCGAATTCAGTTTTTTCTTCAACTGCTTCAACAGCTGGGCCACCAGCAACAACAGCTGCTGCTGCAGTAACGCCGAATTTTTCTTCCATTGCTGAAATTAGTTCAACAACTTGCATTACAGACATGTCTGCGATTGCATCTAGAATTTGTTCATTAGAAATAGACATAACAACTCTCTTTAAAGTCAACGATTAATTTAATTTGCAACAAAAAGCCAACGGTCTTATGCAGCCGCTTCTTTTTGATCACGCACTGCAGCAATGGTACGAACCAATTTGCCAGCTGAAGCCTCTTTCATGCACATCATCAGACGAGCAATTGCTTCGTCGTATGTTGGCAAGGTTGCAAGCACTTCAGCATCAGTTAATGCGCCTTCGTATGCAGCTGCTTTGATCTCGAATTTCTTGTTATCTTTCGCGAAGTCTTTAAAAAGACGCGCGGCTGCACCTGGGTGCTCAGTAGAAAACGCGATCAAAGTTGGACCTACAAATGTTTCACTCAAACATTCATAACTAGTCCCTTCTAATGCACGACGTGCCAAGGTGTTTCGAACCACTCGCATAAAAACGCCCGCTTCGCGCGCTTTTTTACGTAAAGAGGTCATTGCACCTACCGATACACCACGTGAATCAGCAACAACTGCAGACAGAGCACCACTGGCAGCTTCGTTAACTTCAGCAACAATCGCTTGTTTGTCTTGAAGATTTAAAGCCATTTGGATTTGCTCCTGGATTATGTTTACACCACTCACAGCTTTTAGCAGGAGAGTTACTACGGCGCAGATCCAAGAAAGAAAAATCTATCATGCTCTGGCACCGTCTACGTAGGAAAATTAAGCCAATGATCTTTGGCACCTACGGTCTTGGACGAAGCCTATTAGCTGCACAATCATCAAATCATGTTTGTGTTAGCAGATAAAAGACTCAGCCATCACTAAGAACAATGCAAATTTTAATTTTGCAAAATTCTTAGCAAAAGTAAAGGCGAAATATTATACAAAACCATTTCGCCTACAGCAATTAGTTTGCGTTTGCATCCAAGCTGTTTTGATCAACAGCAACACCTGCACCCATAGTGGTAGAGATGCTTACTTTCTTGATATAAGAACCTTTAGCTGATGATGGCTTGGCTTTTTTCAGCGCAACAAGTAGCGCCTCAAGGTTACCTTTAATAGCAGCCGCATCAAAGTCAATTTTACCAAGGGTAGTATGGATGATACCGTTTTTATCGTTACGGTAGCGAACTTGACCTGCTTTTGCATTCTTAACAGCGTCTGCAACGTTTGGTGTCACAGTACCTACTTTTGGGTTTGGCATTAAACCACGTGGACCCAAGATAGTACCAAGTTGACCTACAACGCGCATTGCGTCTGGAGATGCGATCACAACATCAAAGTTCATTTCGCCTTTTTTGATTTGATCAGCTAAGTCTTCCATACCAACGATGTCAGCGCCTGCATTTTTAGCAGCTTCTGCGTTTGCACCTTGTGTAAACACAGCAACGCGAACATTACGACCAGTGCCGTGCGGAAGCACAGTTGCACCACGAACGTTTTGATCTGTTTTACGTGCATCGATGCCTAGGTTAACAGAGACATCAACACTTTCAACAAACTTTGCAGTAGCCAGTTCCTTTAAAAGGGCAACGGCTTCATTGATGTCATACTCTTTAGTTACATCAACTTTTTCACGAATAACGCGCATGCGTTTAGTTAATTTTGCCATTGTCTTATCCCTCTACTACCAAGCCCATTGAACGCGCTGTTCCTGCGATAGAACGTTTCATCGCTTCAACGTCACTGCCAGTCATATCAGCCGCTTTCATCTCTGCAATTTCTTGCACTTGAGCGTCTGTAACTTTACCCACTTTATCAACGTGTGGACGTGCAGAACCTGATTTGATCCCTGCAGCTTTTTTCAGCAACACAGCAGCTGGTGGAGTTTTGATCTCAAAGGTGAACGAACGATCAGCATAAACTGTGATAACAACTGGTAGCGGTAAGCCTTTTTCCATACCTTCGGTACGTGCGTTAAAAGCCTTACAAAACTCCATGATGTTCACACCACGTTGACCCAGCGCTGGACCTACCGGTGGAGAAGGGTTTGCCATTCCTGCAGAAACTTGCAGTTTGATATAGGCATCTACTTTTTTAGCCATTTTAATATCCTACAGTTGGGTACGAGCGTCAATGGCAAAAAGCCTGACTCCCCGTTTAACAAAAGAGCGCGAAATTGTAGATAAATTTCGCACTTCTGGCAACTAGACTTAACGAAATCGAGTGGCTATTTTTTAACTTTTTTCAGCTTACTTTTTCGATTTGACTAAATTCCAACTCGACAGGGGTAGCTCGGCCAAAAATAGAAACTGACACTTTAAGGCGGCTTTTTTCATAATCCACCTCTTCTACCGTTCCATTAAAATCAGCAAAAGGACCTTCAGTAACACGTACAACCTCACCTGCTTCATAAATAGTTTTATGCACAGGAGACGCGCTTGATTTCTCAAGACGATTTAAAATTGCATCGGCTTCTTTATCAGAAATTGGCGCAGGTTTATCTGGCGTTCCACCAATAAAACCAGTCACACGAGGAATGCTGCGCACAAGGTGCCAAGATTCATCATTCATGACCATTTGCACCAAAACGTAACCTGGAAAAAATTTACGTTCGCTCTTGCGCCTTTGCCCTGCACGCATCTCTACAACTTCTTCGGTCGGAACTAAAATGTCACCAAAATATTGTTCCATTTGATGAATTTTAATGTGTTCTTTAAGCGATTTTGCAACTCGACCTTCAAAGCCAGAAAAAGCTTGCACAACATACCAGCGCTTTTTTGGAGTTTCACTCATTCGTTACTTAACCTCATACTCCAGTAATGAGCCGAACTAAACGGACCATGATACCGTCGATGCCCCATAAAAATAATGCCATGGCCACAGTGGCAGCCAAAACAATAAAAGTTGTATTCAACGTTTCTTGGCGCGTTGGCCAAACAACTTTGCGCACTTCCATTCGCGACTCTTGCGCAAAAGAAAGAGCCTCTCGTCCTTTGCTTGTCCATGCGGCGATGCCTAGTGCAGCTAAAACAAGCACACCAACACAGGAACCTCTAATTGCAAAAGCGACTTCGCTATACAAATTATTTCCGACTACCGCAGCCACTAACAAGACAAAAACGGCGCCCCATTTAAGAATATCTATTGACCCGCCTTCTTGGATTTCAGCATTCGCTTTCATCGTATCTGCTCGCAACTTATCTGTTGTTAGACCAATAACCTCAATAATTAAGGTTAATCATATTCGTAATTGCTACGCCCTATATGCTAAAGCACAAACGGCAGCTTACTATTTCGTAAACTAGTGTATAGCAACCAAACAAACTTCTCACTGATTGCAGCATGAACTTTATATTATTCGAATATCACTGCGTGTGACCCCAAATTTTTCGGGAGTAGAAAAAAAGCATCAAATGATGCCTTTTTTCGTCAGCTCGAGTCAAACTTTATTCGACGATTTTCGCAACCACGCCGGCGCCAACAGTACGACCACCTTCACGGATCGCAAAACGTAGACCTTCATCCATCGCGATAGGTGCAATCAAATTTACAACCATTTTGATGTTATCGCCTGGCATAACCATCTCAACGCCTTTTGGCAGCTCGATAGTACCAGTCACGTCAGTTGTACGAAAATAAAATTGTGGACGGTAGCCTTTGAAGAATGGAGTGTGACGTCCGCCTTCATCTTTTGACAACACGTAAACTTCTGATTCAAAAGTTGTGTGTGGGTTGATTGAACCAGGCTTCGCTAGAACTTGGCCACGCTCTACTTCATCACGCTTAGTACCACGTAGTAGCACACCAACGTTCTCACCTGCACGACCTTCGTCAAGCAGCTTACGGAACATCTCAACACCAGTACAGGTAGTTTTGATAGTTGGTTTGATACCGATGATTTCAACTTCGTCACCAACTTTGATGATACCTTGCTCAACACG
>JBOFXO010000371.1:0-5764 GCA_051654185.1 Vibrionaceae bacterium
GCAAGTCACATCAGATTGCCGCTATGTTGAAGATAACTATCAGCAAAAAGAAGAAGCCACTCGTGCAATGGATGTAGCTTGCCACCGCTTAGCAAAATATGTAGCAGGTTACACTGCGACTTTAGATGGTCGCTTGGACGCTATCGTTTTCACTGGCGGTATCGGCGAAAACTCTGCGCTGCTGCGCCAGTTGGTATTGGATCGCTTAGGTTTGCTTGGCATTGAACTTGACGAAGCAGCTAACCTTGCGGCGCGTTTTGGTAAAGAAGGCGTTATTACAAGCTCAAACAGCCGTATCCCTGCGCTTGTGATCTCAACAAATGAAGAATTGGTTATTTCTCAAGACACTGCGCGCTTAGCATTAAACTAAGTACTAAGTCGCGATACAGATCATGACTGTGCGGCTGATTTTTGATCAGCCGCTTTGATTTTGAGATAAAAAAACTTTCTACATAGCCCATTATGTATAAGGTTTATCCAAAGTGATATTTGATTAAGGAGTGTGTTGTGTCTCGTACCATAATGTTGATCCCTATTACCGCAGGTGTTGGGCTGACGAGTGTGAGCCTTGGCCTGTTACGCGCCATGGAGCAAAAAGGCGTGCATGTCAGTTTTTTCAAACCGATTGCGCAGCCAAGAAAAGATGCAGATCTTCCTGATCTCACGACCTCTATTATGCGTGCCAGCACCAATTTAGGTGTTGTTGAGCCGATCTCTATGGCAAAAGTAGAAGAGCTCATTAGTAAAGATCAAACTGATGTGCTTTTAGAAGAGATAGTCGCAAAACACGCTGAGATCAGCGCAAAAGCTGATGTGACCCTTGTGGAAGGGTTGGTTGCAACTCGTAAGCACTCTCACGCCAACCGCCTTAACTATGCGATTGCTAAAACGCTTGATACTGAAATCGTATTTGTCGCGATGCAAGGCACTGATACGCCTGTGCAGCTTAAAGAGCGCATTAGCGTTGCGATGGCGATGGCTAATTTTGGCGGCGTGAAAAATATTAATTTGCACGGCGTTATTATCAATAAATTTGGCGCGCCAATTGATCTACAGGGGCGTACTCGTCCTGATCTGTTTGACGTTTTTGCTAAAGCTACGGCGCAAGGCGTGGCGATGAAAGAATTTTTTGATATTAGCCCAACTAAAGTGCTGGGCTGTATTCCTTGGAGCCTTGATCTTATCGCAACGCGCTCTAAAGATATCGCCGCGCACTTGAATGCGACTATCATCAACGCAGGTCACATGGAGACACGGCGTATTAAAGGGATCACTTTTTGCGCGCGCTCTGTGCCTAATATGATTGAAGATCTGCGTCCTGGCACCTTGCTTGTGACATCGGGCGATCGCGCTGACGTGATCATTGCTGCATGCCTTGCTGCGATGAACGGCGTAGAAATTGGTGGCTTGCTGCTCACTGGCGGTTTTGAGCTGCCAAAAGAGCTAGATAATCTTTGCAAACAAGCTTTTGATCTTGGCTTACCAGTCTTTAGCACTGACAGCGATACTTGGCAGACATCGCTTAACCTACAAAGCTTTAGCCTTGAAGTGCCGGCTGACGACAAAGATCGTATTGAGTGCATTAAAGGCCATGTTGCAGAATACATTGACAGCTCTTGGGTTGAGTCTCTTTCTAGCGTCTCTGTGCGCAGCCGCCGCATGAGTCCTCCTGCATTTCGTTACCAGCTCACCGAGCTTGCGCGCAAAGCAAATAAGCGCATTGTGTTGCCTGAAGGTGATGAGCCGCGTACCATTAAAGCTGCTGCCATTTGCGCAGAGCGCAACATTGCGCAATGCGTGCTGCTTGGCGATCCGGAGGCGATCCGTTTAGCGGCTGAGCACCAAGGCGTTGTATTTGGCGCGGGCGTTGAGATCATTGATCCGGCTAAAGTGCGCGAAAAATACGTGGCGCGCATGGTTGAGCTACGCGGCAGCAAAGGGGTCACGGAAGTGGTTGCGCGTGAGCAGCTTGAAGATACCGTAGTGCTTGGCACTATGATGCTCGAAGCTAATGAAGTGGACGGCCTTGTTTCAGGCGCTGTGCACACCACGGCAAACACTATTCGTCCGCCGCTGCAGATCATCAAAACTGCGCCTGGCGCGTCACTGGTTTCATCCGTGTTCTTCATGCTGCTGCCAGATCAAGTGCTAGTTTATGGTGACTGCGCGATAAACCCCGATCCAGATGCCGCTCAGCTAGCAGAAATTGCAATTCAATCTGCTGATTCGGCAAAAGCGTTTGGTATTGATCCGCGCGTTGCGATGATCTCTTACTCAACAGGCACCTCAGGACAAGGCGCGGATGTTGATAAAGTGCGCGAAGCGACACGCATTGCTAAAGAAAAACGTCCTGATCTTGTGATTGATGGACCTTTGCAGTATGACGCTGCGATCATGGAAAACGTTGCGCAGTCAAAAGCGCCAAACTCGCCTGTTGCGGGTAAAGCGACGGTGTTTGTGTTCCCTGATCTAAATACGGGTAATACCACTTACAAAGCGGTACAACGTTCAGCTGAGCTGGTTTCAATTGGGCCAATGCTGCAAGGCATGCGTCGCCCTGTGAACGACTTATCACGCGGTGCATTGGTTGACGATATCGTCTACACAATAGCGCTAACAGCTATCCAAGCTAAGCAAGCCGATGATCTGCTAAGCAAATAACTGTTTGCCCTTGTAATGAAAAAAGCCGCTTTTTGCGGCTTTTTTTATTGCGATTGCACCGGCAAGGTTAGCAGCTGCAAAAAATATTAGAGCGGCATAAGCCCATTAGTCGCGTTATGTTTGATGCTCTTTTGCTGCTTTTGTGCTTTTTTGATCAGCGACAGCAATTTTTTGTACTGCCAAGCGTGTGGTGCCGTGCTGTAGCGCGCGCGCTGCATGAAAGTTAGCTCTGCTGTAAGCTCTTCTTTTAGCTCAGCGCTGACATGTGACAGATCAAGATGTTGGAAAATACGCAAAATTTGAATTGGGTTGTCGCTGTGGATTGCGCGTTTTAGCGAGTAAAAACTGCTATCAAATGCCTGATCTTGCTGACTGCGCTGGCGGGTACTGCGCACGCGGTAACACAGGTGCCACAGTAATGTGCTCAGCCACAGTAGCAAAAATAGCAAGGTTGCAATAGGCCAATAGCCTGGGTTGTAGCTTGGCGCTGTCACTACATCAGTATCTGCTTGCGCAGGTGCTGCGGCTATGTGTAAAGCAGATGGATCTGCAGGCGCAACATTGATCAGCAGCCCTTTTAGCTCTGTTGTTTCGCTTTGCTCTTTTTGGGTGTTAAACCATTCCACTTTGATGCTCGGAAGCTCAATAACCCCTTCATTTCTTGGCAAAATAACTTGCTTGAGCGTGACAACACTAAAATCGCCTTCTTGGCTAAATTGCGGCTTTTCTTCGTAGACACGCACCGAGTCGGGATAGGTGATCTTCAGATCGGGCAGCGCGCTTTGCGGGGTGTTTTGCACTTTTAAGGTGATAATGCGGTTGATGGGCTCACCTACCTTGCCATTGGTGGTATCAGCCTCTGGCAGCCACTGCTGACTTAATTCTAGCGCTGGCGTTGGCAGCCACACGCCTTGTATGTGGGCAGGCTTGTCTTTTATAGTGAGGGTTGCCGGCTGCGCTTTTTGCAGCATGGGGACGGCGATGGTGTCAAAACCGCCGCCTTTAATTTGCGTACCAGAGAACACAGCCCCGTTAAGCAGCAGCGTGCCTGGGCGTGTTGCTCTGATCTGATAATTGCGCTCAATTTGCAAAAATCGCCGCCCATTGCTGATGATTTCGCGTTGCTCATCGCCGTTAAGCTGCGTTACCTCTAGCCCTTCACCGTGCGGCATCTCAAGCATTGGTGACTCAACATTAACCCCAAGCTGCAGTGTTGCCGTATAAACAAAGGTTTCACCAATATAGCCTGTAGTGCGGGCTAATTTTCCTTGAAGTCTCACATCGCTGTTTTGCTTGCTTGCCGCTGTAGCTTTTGAGACAGACATGACGATAGGTGAGGTAGAAAGCCCATTGATGGTAAAAGAGGGAATGGTCAAAGTGCCAAGCTTTTGCGCCAGCAAGGTGACGCGCCACAGCGTTTTTTTGTTTACCTTACCATTGATGATGGTCGTGTTGCTGCTGATAGAAGGGCGACTGTAGCGAAAATTACCATCAAGAGGCGTAAGATCGAGCTGCGTGTTTGGCACATTGTCGTTAATAACGATCAGCAGCTCAAAAGGCTCATCTTGCACCACCTCGTTTTTTGATACGGTAGCGACGGCTTCAATTGCAAAGCAGTTTAGGCTAAAAAAGGCAGCCAATATAAGTACTACATAGCGTATTTGAGTTATTGGGCGACTATTCATTCCATTTTCCTATTAGGCTTACCAAGCTTGACGGTGTGAGGGCGGATTTTTCTCACGCTCTTGTAACAACATTTGGGCTCGGATCAGCGCTGCGGTGTCGTTAGGGACTTGCTCAAGTTTCTTTAATACGGGATCGCTGCGTTGCAGATTGCTCTGCTGCTCAGTAGCGCTTTGATCTGTAGACATTTTTGTACCAGCTAAGTTATCAGATGACGGCTCATCGGCCTGATCGCCTTGCTGTGACTGCTGCGCTGCGGGCGACTTATCGCGTGCATTTTCTTGCGGCTTACCTTGATCGGTTGTGGCCTGAGATTCTGCTTTCGCGTTGTCGCTGTCTAAGTCTTGGGGCGGCGCGCTGTTTTGTGCATCGGGATGCTTTGATGATGAACTGTCATTAGCGTCAGCCGCTTGTGCGTTATTTGGGTCTTGAGAGCTATTGACCGATTGATTGGCTGGGTTATTCTCTGTTTGTCCTTGTCCTTGTCCTTGTCCTTGTCCTTGTCCTTGTCCTTGTCCTTGTCCTTGTCCTTGTTCCTCTTTTTGACTGTTATTAGCTGCTTGTTGTGACTCATCTTGAGACGGCTGATCTTGCTTGGCCTCTTGGGTATTTTGTTCTTCAGGCGCTTTTTGTTGCTGCTCTTTTTGCTGCTCTTCTTTAAGCGCTTGCTCAACTAAAGCAAGATTTCGCTTTGCATCGTTGTGGTTTGGCTCTTTAGCGAGCAGGGCACGGTAAAGCTCGGCAGCTTTGGCATAGTCGCCGATTTTAGCGTAAGCGTTGGCTAAGTTGTAAGAAGAGGTCGTGTCATTAAGCGGCGTTAAGATCTCGATTGCGCTTTGATAATCGCCCGCTTTATACAGCGCCGCGCCTTTCCAAGCTGGAGAGGTGAACTGCTGGGCCGCGTCTTGAAAATTACCCGCTTGGTAAGCACGCAGCGCTTTTTGATCGCTATTACTAAAAGCGCGGTTTTGCTGCCATTTATCAAGCTGCTGCCAAGAAGAGCTCAGCATTTGCTGCGCTTGCTCTAGGGGTTTTTCCATGTTAAAGGACGATGAAGCAAAGGCTTGAGGCGCCGGCTGTAACAGACACACGGCAAGCGCTAAGATCACGCCGCGCCTAAAACTTGCGAGTGCAAGTAGCAATAAAACCGGCAGCAGCCACACGCCGTGGTTAATGCGCTCAGAAATGGTCTGCTTCATATTGTTTTCGTTAAATTGCTTAGCATAGCTAGGCGTTGCCGTCAGGCGTGACACATCGGCGTCGGTTGGTTGCCAGCGCTCGATAATGCCTTTTGTTGCGGTGGCAAGCTGTGCGAGCGGCAACAAATTAAGTTTAGCGAGCACGACTTTGCCATTTTTGCGCAGTAGCTGCCCGTCTGGCAAGGTGATTGGCGCGCCTTGCTCGGTGCCAATCGCTAGCA
>JBOFXO010000372.1:0-9209 GCA_051654185.1 Vibrionaceae bacterium
GAAAATGGCATTGAAGATGAAGCTATTGTACGTGCGCTGGCCGCTTTTGAAGGGACTGGGCGCCGTTTTGATCGCTTAGGTGAATTTACGGTTGATAACGGAAAAGCGCTGCTTATCGATGATTACGGCCATCATCCAACCGAAGTGGCAGCAACCATTAAAGCGGCACGTGCAGGTTGGCCAAAGCATCGCTTAGTGATGATTTTTCAGCCGCATCGCTATAGCCGCACTCGCGATCTATATGATGAATTTATTGAAGTTTTAGAACAAGTTGATGTGCTTTTGATGCTTGATGTTTACAGCGCAGGTGAAACGCCGATAATTGGCGCGGACGGTGCAAGTTTGTGCCAAGATATTGCACGCCGCGGAAAAATCGTGCCTATTTTTATTCCGGATCTGCAAACGGTGCCTAAAATATTATCCAAAGTGCTTTGCGAGCAAGATCTCATTTTAACGCAAGGCGCTGGTGATATTAGCAAAGTTGCAAATCAATTAGCAAAAATGAAATTAGATAAGAAAGCATTAGCCGGAGAGAGGGAAGAAAACTTTTTTTTGGGCGTTGTTAACTATTCCTGTTAAGATTTTTGGATAAATTTCATATTGGAACTTATTCTTCGCCATGAAGACAAACTCCTAACAGATAATGATTTAGGAATATTTGTGCAAGCGAGGGTAAGTAATATTGCTCTTGATGGACGCCGGCTATAGAATCTGTCACAGCAAAAATAAAAATGCATTTGCAATAAGAAGTAAAACCTTTATAAACATCATAAAGTTATAATTAACTTTTTTCTTTATTACATTGCTAGGTTTATTAACACATTGCAAATAAAGAGATAGAGTCTGTGGCAACGGAAATCACTGTTTTAAGTGAGGCAGATGCTAGTTCTGCCCAAAAGAGATGGCCTGGGTTAGCGTTCTTGTTGCTTGTCGTTTTAGTCACCGGCTGGGCGATTTATTGGGCTGTGACTTGGATGTCGGACGAAAATCAATTGCCGTTATCGAAAATTGCGGTTCAAGGTGAATTGTATCGCGTTTCTGCATTAGAAATTCGCGATGCTGTCAATGAACTTGGCCCTTTGCAAAGCTTTATGCTACAAGATGTAGACGAGATCCACAAAGCGGTCGTAGCCCTACCATGGGTTAGCCATGTAGCGGTACGTAAGCAGTGGCCAGATACATTAAAAATGCATGTAGTCGAGCACAAGGTGCAAGCAATTTGGAATGGCGATAAGTTGCTCGATAGTAATAACACGGTTTTCAACGCAGATCCGCAAGAAGTAAAAGAACAAAATCTTGTTTCCTTGTATGGTCCTGATGGTAGTGAGAATGAAGTCGTGGCGGCGTGGCTGCAATTGAATGCAATATTAAAGCCGACGGGATTTGTAATAGCAAAGGTTGCTGTCAATGACAGACGCGCTTGGCGTATTACGACAACGAACGGTATTCGCATTGAATTGGGGCGTACGTTTAAAGAAGAGCGGCTTAAGCGTTTCGTCGAATTATTTGATGACGTAAAAGCGGCAAAGCGTGCGATTGAGTATGTTGATTTACGTTATGATACCGGCGCAGCCATCGGCTGGAAGCTAATAACCGAAACCGGCGATGGGGAGCAATCAGCCTTAAATCAAGAGCAGATATCATGAAACAGATAACGGATAGACCGCTGATTGTTGGATTGGACATTGGAACGTCTAAAGTGACAGTTCTGGTTAGTGAAATATTGCCAGATGGAACTGTTAACGTACTGGGAGTGGGTACCCAACCGTCTGAAGGGATGGATAAAGGCGGCGTTAATGATTTAGAGTCTGTAGTGCGTTCGGTTGAGCGTGCGCTTAATGACGCTGAATTGATGTCGGATTATAAAATTCGTTCAGTGCTTTTGTCCTTGTCAGGCAAGCACATTCATTGCCAAACCGAGCGTGGTATGGGCACCATCAGCGATGAAGAGGTAACGACTGATGATGTGGATAGCGTTATTCATACCGCCAAATCGGTAAAAATCAGTGATGAACAACGGGTGTTACATGTGATCCCTCAAGAATATACAATTGATTATCAAGAGGGGATCAAAAACCCGGTGGGTTTATCTGGCGTGCGAATGGAAGTGAGCGTCCATTTGATCACTTGTCATAACGATACGGCAAAAAATATAGAAAAAGCAGTAGAGCGTTGTGGTTTAAAAGTGGATCAGCTGATTTTTTCTGGACTTGCTGCGAGTTATGCCGTTATTACTCCAGACGAAAAAGAGCTCGGTGTTTGTGTCATCGATGTTGGCGGTGGCACGATGGATATCGCAATTTGGACTGGCGGGGCGCTGCGCCATGCCGCTGTTGTCCCTTATGCTGGAAATGTGATCACCAATGACATCGCTTATGCGTTTGGAACGCCTTTGAGTGATGCGGAGAAAATTAAAGTTAAGCATGGGTGTGCTTTGAGTGAGCTGGTTAATAAAGACAGCAAAATCAATGTACCAAGTGTAGGTGGGCGTCCATCACGAAGCTTGCAGCGGCAAACGCTGGCTGAAGTGATAGAGCCTCGATGCAGTGAGTTACTTGGTTTGGTGCAAACTGAGATCGAACGAGTACAAGAACGCCTTCGTGCTAAAGGTGTCAAGCACCAATTAGCCGCAGGAATTGTGTTAACCGGAGGCGCCGCGCAAATGCAAGGGCTTGTGGAATGTGCTGAACGCGTGTTTCAAAATCAAGTCCGCATAGGTTATCCATCTGATTTAGCAGGACTGACTGAATATGTTAGTGCTCCTTATCACGCTACAGCTGTAGGGCTGTTGCATTATGGTAAGCAAAATTTATTTAATGAAACGAGTGAACCGGAAGCTAAGCGATCTGTAACAGACATGTTTAGTAAGCTTAGTGGCTGGTTTAAAAAAGAATTTTAACCTGATAAGAACAGGAATAACGGAGAGAACTCATGTTTGAACCGATGATGGACATAACTAACGAAGCGGTAATTAAAGTAATTGGCGTTGGTGGCGGCGGCGGCAACGCTGTTGAACACATGGTCCGTGAATCTATTGAAGGTGTTGAATTTATCACCGTTAACACTGACGCCCAAGCGCTGCGAAAAACAGCGGTTCGTACGGTTATCCAGATTGGCAGTGATGTAACAAAAGGCCTTGGTGCCGGCGCAAACCCACAGGTTGGCCGCGAATCGGCGATGGAAGATCGTGATGCAATCAAAGCTGAGCTTGAAGGTGCTGATATGGTTTTCATCGCTGCAGGTATGGGCGGTGGTACCGGTACGGGCGCAGCTCCTGTTATCGCTGAAGTGGCGAAAGAGCTTGGCATCTTAACCGTTGCGGTAGTGACAAAGCCATTTAGCTTTGAAGGTAAAAAGCGCATGGCTTTTGCCGAGCAAGGTATTGAAGAGCTGTCAAAGCATGTTGACTCGCTCATCACTATTCCTAATGAAAAATTACTTAAAGTGCTAGGCCGTGGTATTTCGCTGCTAGACGCCTTTGCGAAAGCAAACGATGTTTTGAAAAACGCAGTGCAAGGTATCGCGGAGCTTATCACGCGCCCAGGCCTGATTAACGTAGACTTTGCTGACGTGCGCACTGTTATGTCAGAAATGGGTCATGCGATGATGGGCAGCGGACTTTCTTCAGGCGATGATCGCGCCGAAGAAGCTGCGGAAATGGCGATATCTAGCCCATTGTTAGAAGACATTGATTTAGCGGGTGCGCGCGGTGTTCTTGTTAATATCACGGCAGGCTTTGACATGCGCTTAGATGAGTTTGAGACAGTCGGTAACACTGTACGTGCATTTGCGTCGGACAATGCTACAGTTGTTATTGGTAGCTCGCTAGATCCTGACATGAACGATGAGCTGCGCGTCACTGTAGTTGCAACCGGTATCGGCAATGAGCGTAAGCAAGATATGATGCTCATGTCTAATACGCAAAATAGCATGTCTAAAGGACAAATTTTGCAGCAAAGTGCTAACAGCATGACGGTTAATCGCGGCATGGAGCCAGCCTCTGTTGCGCCAGCGGCGAAACACAGGCAAGACAGCGAGCAAAATTACCTAGATATTCCTGCGTTTTTACGAAAACAGGCAGATTAATCTTGCACGGATTTTGCTCAGTCACACGGGTTGTGTTACAGTTTTAGTGATGTACATGGCCTAATTTATGCGTGAGAATAATTTTTATGGATAAAATCGTCGGTTAGGGGGTGGTATGATCAGACAAAGAACGTTAAAGACCATCGTCCAGACAACAGGAATTGGCTTGCATTCTGGATGTAAAGTATCACTGACTTTGCGGCCTGCGGCGGCTAATACCGGTATTGTCTACCGGCGAACCGATTTGCCGGAGCCTGTTAATTTTTACGCTAACCCAAATGCTGTGCGCGATACCATGCTTTGCACAGCACTGGTTAATGATGACGGCGTGCGGATCTCAACCGTTGAGCATCTTAATGCCGCATTAGCTGGAATGGGGATCGATAATATTGTTATCGAAGTCGACGCGCCTGAAATCCCTATCATGGACGGCAGTGCGAGCCCCTTCATTTATCTGTTGCAATCTGCGGGCATTGAAACCTTGAATGCGCCAAAACGCTTTTTGCAGATCAAAAAGCCGGTTCGCATAGAAGATGGCGATAAATGGGCAGAGCTTATTCCATACAATGGATTTCGTCTCAATTTTGCAATCGATTTTAACCATCCTGCAATCGATGCCGATTTGCAAAATCTAGAGCTAGATTTCTCTTCGCAAGCGTTCATTAAAGAGATCAGCCGTGCGCGTACCTTTGGTTTTATGCGTGATATTGAGTATTTGCAATCGCAAAACCTTTGTTTAGGCGGCAGTTTTGATTGCGCGATCGTGCTTGACGATTATCGTATTTTAAATGAAGACGGTCTGCGTTTTGACAATGAATTAGTGCGTCACAAAATGTTGGATGCCATTGGCGATCTTTACGTGTGTGGCCACAGCATTATTGGTGAAATGCGCGCTTACAAGTCAGGGCACGCCTTAAACAACAAATTGCTGCGCGCTGTGCTAGCTGATCAAACTGCTTGGGAGTTTGTAACATTTACCCAAGAGCAGGCAAAATCGTTGACAGCAATTACTCCTGCGCTAACAGGGTTGCTATTGCCGCAGTAGTTTTTTCATCTACTTAGAAAAACCGAAAAGCTTGCTTTTCGGTTTTTTGCTATTAGTCATCCCCGAAAGCTTTAAATGTTTTTTTGGCCGGATTAATGAGAGAGGCTATTTGCTGTAGCCGCTTGCTGACTTTTTCATCAGTATGTGCGGCAAGTTTGAGCAAATTGTCTGCCGTTTGCTCGCTGATCTGCAGCTGCTTTTTTTTGTGCAAAGAACGAAAACTCTCTATTTGCGCCAGCGCTAATTCTGGATTAACGGTAATTTTGATCTGCTTTAAGTGTGGTAAATAGCTTTGCCGCAGCTGATCCGTTAAAGTTTGTTGTTCATATTGAAATCGAGTTGCCCAGCTTGCAGAACTTGCTTGAATAATCAAAGTGTTATCGCGATAGTTGGCGACACGGCAATTTTTTGCAAGCGCAGGAGAAAGTAGCATTTTTATTTTTTGATCAAGCTGGGATAAGCGAGCTGCTCGGGTGCACAGATCGCTTGCACAGACATTAAGTAGTGATGAGCTTGGGCACGGCCGATTGTCTCGCATAGTTTTTCTCAATGGCAGTAAGTCGTTGGGTAATCTAAAACAGCTGTAGTTGTAAGACAATATAAATCAGGCTGTTGTTAATTAACACTTTGATCCCAATATAGTTAATGTGTTACGCAGGATTAATGTGTTTTTGTGCAGCAAGATCTTACTGAAGAAAAAATTGCAAGCGCTGCGGCTATTTCTTTGAAAAACCATTGCAAAATGGAGCAGGATTTGCGCTAGATATGATCTAATTCGCAGCTATACCTGCAGATCGCATTGTTTGATGATAAAGTATTTACTTGTGTTTTGTCTTTGAATTTTAACGGTGCTAATGCGCACTACATCATGGTAGGTAGTTATGCTCCACGGCTGTCGGAGATCTCTAACCTATTGTATAAATTAACAAAAAAATTTGGCAGCCTGCCAAAGAAAAGAGTGAAGTGGCAACATCATGTTATCAAAATTAATTACTAAAGTGATTGGAAGTCGCAATGACAGAACGTTAAAGCGCTTTCAAAAAAAAGTTAATGAAATTAATGCGTTAGAGCCAAAGTTTGTCTGTCTGACCGACAATGAGCTTAAAGCAAAAACCGCGCAATTTCGCCAGCGCCTTGAACAAGGTGAAAAACTCGACAATCTGCTGCCAGAAGCATTTGCTACTGTACGCGAAGCATCTCGGCGCGTCTATGAGATGCGCCATTTTGATGTGCAGCTGATCGGGGGCATGGTTTTAAATCAAGGCAGTATTGCAGAAATGCGCACCGGTGAAGGTAAAACCCTTACCGCTACGCTGCCAGCTTACCTGCGCGCTTTAGCCGGCAAAGGCGTTCACATCGTTACCGTGAACGATTATCTAGCGCGCCGCGATGCGGAAACTAACCGCCCCTTGTTTGAATTTTTAGGTATGACGGTAGGTGTCAACGTTTCGCAAATGTCGCACCAAGATAAGCAAGCTGCGTATCAAGCTGATGTTTTATATGGCACAAATAACGAATTTGGTTTTGATTATCTGCGTGACAACATGGCTTTTCGCCCTGAAGAGCGTGTGCAGCGCGCGCGTTATTTTGCGATTGTCGATGAAGTGGACTCAATTTTAATTGATGAAGCGCGTACGCCGCTGATCATTTCAGGCCCTGCAGAAGACAGCTCAGCGATGTACGCAAAAATTAATGAGCTGATCCCACAGCTTATCAAGCAGGACAAAGAAGACAGCGAAGAGTATCGCGGTGAAGGCCACTTTACGGTTGATGAGAAGAGCAAGCAAACGCACTTGACTGAAAACGGTCAAGAATTTGTTGAAGATCTGCTCAAGCGTCACGGCTTAATGGATGAAAATGATGCGCTTTATTCACCGGCGAATATCACTTTGTTACACCATATCAATGCCGCGTTACGTGCTCATGTGTTGTTTGAAAAAAATGTGGATTACATCGTTAAAGACGGCGAAATCGTCATTGTTGATGAGCACACAGGGCGTACTATGCCTGGGCGACGTTGGTCAGAAGGTTTGCACCAAGCGATTGAAGCAAAAGAAGGCGTTAAAGTGCAAAATGAGAACCAAACTTTAGCCTCTATCACTTTCCAAAACTATTTTCGCTTGTATGAATGCTTGTCTGGTATGACGGGAACGGCTGATACAGAAGCTTTTGAATTTCAAGCAATTTATGGTTTAGATACGGTTGTTATTCCAACTAATAGACCGATGCAGCGCCTTGACATGACCGATCAGATCTACATGACCGAGCATGAAAAATTTGCCGCAATTATTAAAGAGATCGAAGAGCGCAGCAGCAAAGGACAGCCTTGTCTTGTCGGTACCGTGTCGATAGAAAAATCTGAGCAATTGTCCAATGCGCTTAACAAAGCTGGCATTAAGCATGCGGTGCTTAACGCGAAATTCCATGAAAAAGAAGCAGAAATTATCGCGCAAGCAGGTGCTTGGGGCGCTGTGACTATTGCGACCAACATGGCCGGCCGTGGTACTGACATCGTGCTCGGTGGTAGCTGGCAGGCGCAAATTGCTGCGTTAGACAATCCGAGTATGGAAAGCATTGCGCACATTAAAACGCAGTGGCAAAAAGAGCACGAGCGAGTTAAAGAGGCTGGCGGTTTGCACATTATCGGTACTGAGCGCCACGAATCGCGCCGCATCGATAATCAGCTACGTGGTCGATCTGGCCGTCAAGGCGACCCAGGCTCAAGCCGTTTTTATTTGTCAATGGAAGATCCGCTGATGCGCATTTTTGCCTCAGATCGAGTCACTAACATGATGAAAAAACTTGGCATGGAAGAGGGCGAGTCGATTGAGCATCCATGGGTGAACAAGGCGATAGAGAACGCGCAGCGCAAAGTTGAAGGGCGAAACTTTGATATTCGTAAGCAGCTGCTTGAATTTGATGATGTTGCTAACGATCAGCGCCGCGTTGTGTATGAGCTGCGTGATGAGCTGATGGACTGCGATGATATCAGCGAAATGATCCAATTTAACCGCGAAGATGTGATAACTGCGGTGATCAGCGAGTACATTCCAGCGCAATCTTTTGTTGAGATGTGGGATTTAGCAGGGCTTGAGCGCCGCCTCAAAGAGGATTTTGAGCTTGAAGTGCCTGTTCAGCAATGGTTTGAACAAGATAATAAGCTTGATGAAGCGGGGCTGCGCGATAAAGTGCTGCAAGTGTTGCTTGAAGAATATCAGCAAAAAGAGCAGTTCGCTGGTAAAGAAGTGCTGCGTCACTTTGAAAAAGCCATCATGTTGCAAACGCTTGATACTTTGTGGAAAGAGCATTTAGCTGCGATGGACCATTTGCGCCAAGGGATCCACCTGCGTGGTTATGCGCAAAAAAATCCAAAGCAAGAGTATAAGCGCGAGTCGTTTGCCCTGTTTGAGCGTATGCTCGATGTGCTAAAAGCAGATGTGATCAGCACGTTAAGCAAAGTACGCGTTCAGCAAGCTGAAGAAGTGGATAAATTAGAAGCGCAGCGTGATGAGATGGCGGCGCAAATGGCGGCGCAGCAAGTTATGCACCGAGTCTCATTTGATGAGCTGAGTGACGGTGAGCAAGGCGCAGAGCCTGCGAAGCCCACACAAGAGAGTGTGCGCAAAGTTGGCCGCAATGAACCTTGTCCTTGTCTTTCGGGCAAAAAATATAAGCAATGCCATGGTCAGCTTGGCTAAAAAAGCGCGTTGTACTATGCAAAGGCCACGATTGTGGCCTTTATCTTTACAGTAGAGGGTGGTATGAAAAAAATTCACGTTGCGGCGGGAGTGATTTTATCGGCAGATGGTCAGCAAATTTTGCTTGCTAAGCGCCCTGCAGGAAAAGAGGGGGCAGGTCTGTGGGAGTTTGCCGGTGGCAAGGTTGAGGTGGCCGAAAAAGCGTGCGAGGCGCTTGCGCGTGAGCTTGATGAAGAGCTTGGGATCAGCGTTTGTGAGAGTGAGCACCTTCTCTCTTTTGCATGGCAAGAGCCGCATCTTTGGATAGATTTTGATTTTTTCTGGGTGCGGCGTTTTACTGGTATACCTGAAGGAAAAGAAGGTCAAGCCATTGAGTGGGT